>JBBSLN010000150.1:0-5731 GCA_038255205.1 Flavobacteriales bacterium | reverse complement strand
AATATATTCCAGCAGCTGCCATCAGCACCAATGATGCGGAAAAATTAAGCGCACTGCTCTCCCTTAATAAGGACCTTAAATTCTTTTTCAAACAAAATTGCCAACAACTAAAAGATGTTCAATCTTATAATGTAATTGGTGAAATCAAGGGAAGTGAATTCCCAAATGAATATATTGTTGTGGGCGGACATCTCGATTCTTGGGATTTGGGTGATGGCTCACATGATGATGGCGCAGGCTGTGTGCAATCCATGGATGCCTTGCGAATTTTGAAGGATATAGGCTATAAACCAAAGCGGACCATTAGAGTCGTATTGTTCATGAATGAAGAAAACGGGCTACGTGGAGGCACAGAATATGCAAGAGTAGCGAAAGAAAAAGGAGAAAACCACATTTTCGCTTTGGAAAGCGATTCTGGAGGTTTCACGCCAAGAGGTTTTTCATTCGATACTAAAAATGATGCTTTTGTTAGTAAAGCCCAACAATGGAAACCCTTGTTCGAGCCTTATCTTATTCATCAGTTTGTCAAAGGTTATGGTGGAGCAGACATTGGTCCTTTAAAAAATGACACCATCGTTCTGGCAGGTTTTGTGCCAGACTCACAACGTTATTTTGATTATCACCATGCCAAGAATGACACCTTTGATGCTATCAATAAACGAGAACTGGAGCTGGGAACGGCTACAATGGCTTCGATGATTTATTTGGTGGACAACTATGGTATCAAATAGATTTTTATTATATAGTACGTTTTTTTTTCGGCTAAAAAACAACGAAATTATTTAGTATTTAATTAAGATTCTCTTCTTTGTTTTGGTACAATTCCTGATTCAAATAGTATGATGAAGTTATCTACTTTCTTTTCCTCTTTCATTTTACTACTTCTAGTTGTCAGTTGTTCAAAACTTCAAAAAGTTGCCGATATTGTGGTTCAACCAACTGCGCGCGAACGTTATCAGCGAGAGTTTAAGGATAATGATAGTTTATTAAAGTATTGGAACACCATATTAAGTACTGCCAAGCATAACAAGCTTTCAATTGCAATGCCCTTTACGATGAGCGGAACGTTTGAGTCCAATAAATTTCAAGCTTTGGGTTATGAACTAAACCTCGAGAGAGGAGAGGCGTTAATGATTGATATATTGCAAGTAGTGGATAGTTCTCGCCTATTTATTGACGTGTATCAATTTGAAAATGATAGTCTCTTGGCAAAGGAGCCCATAGCGTCTAGTGAATGGCAAAAAAGCAGACTTCAATTTGAGCCAAAAATTTCAGGTCGCTACAAAATTATCATTCAACCCGAACTGAACGCAGAAACATCCTATAATCTTATTATGTACACGCAACCAACACTCGGATTTCCTGTCGTTGGGAAGCAAAATTCAGCGATTCAAAGTTTTTGGGGCATGTCAAGAGATGGCGGAAGCCGTTCACATGAAGGTGTCGATATATTTGCTGCACGTGGCACACCAGTCGTGGCCATCGGTGATGGTTTTGTTTCCTCTGCTGGAGAACGTGGACTGGGTGGCAAACAAGTCTGGCTGCGGAGTGGTCTATTTGGAATCTCTATTTATTATGCCCATCTAGACAGTATTGCAGTTACAACAGGAAGACGCGTAAAAGTTGGAGATACATTAGGTTTCGTTGGTAACACTGGAAATGCAAAAACCACCAATCCACATTTGCATTTTGGTATTTACACAGGTAGTGGAGCAATCAATCCATTACCCTTTATTAAAATGACAGAAGTGCCTTCGATTACTTCTGAAATTTACGAATCTGTGGGAGTTACGACACAAGGTCAAAACCAATTGCGTTCTGGGCCAGATGTGTCTTATGAAAAATTGGCGACAATCAATTCAAAAGATACGATCCGAATAGTAGGTAAATCACAACAATGGTTTCAAGTAAAGATTAAGGACACTCTTGAAGGTTTTATGCATCAGTCTTTAATTTCATTGCAGTAAATTTGTTGGTTGGCCAATTTTGGAAACCGCTGTCTTTCTCCGTAGATTAGCAAATGAAGACAAACACTGATTTCTCATGAGATTTTATCTATCCCTTATTCTTTTTTTATTGACAAGTTCACTTATGTCAGCCCAAGTTACTGAAGAACAATTACCCTATAATGAAGTTCCAGTGTATCCAGAAAGCTTTACAGCGGGCACAATGGCAGCAAGAATGGTTGATGCGCTTGGGTTTCGCTATTATTGGGCAACCAAAGATTTAAGAGAAAGTGATTTGGAGTATAAGCCAAATGGTGATGTGCGTTCCACTGGGGAAACAGTAGAGCATATTTTAAGCTTGTCCTATGTGATTTTGAATTCCACTTTGAAGAAACCAAATGGTAGAACTGATTTCTCAAAAATGGGTTTTGATGACAAGAGAAAGCAAACTCTGGTCAATCTTAAGACTGCAGCGGATATTTTAAGAACAAGTGAGGATGTTTCAAAGTTCAAGATTATTTTTGGAGAACAAGAAATCTCGTTTTGGAATCATGTGAATGGACCCATTGCGGATGCTATCTGGCATTGTGGGCAGATTGCCAGCTTTAGGAGAAGTTCGGGAAATCCTATCGAGCCAAAGGTCGATCATTTTAATGGAAGAGTGAAAGACTGAATCAGTGCATTTGTATATATAAATATCTCGCCTTTACAAACATAAAAAGTCCAAAACACAATAATCCTAAAGCAACGATACCCAAAACAACAGCACCAAATTCATAATCCATAAATTGAAAAGCATCGGTTATTGAACCGATTTCATCAACTCGAATGGTTACTCCTGTTCTAATCGTCAAAAAAGACATAATCGCAAACACTGCTCCACGCGATAGATGACCAATGACTCCAAATTTCATAAGGACTGATTTTACTTTTGGCTCCATTTTAGAAGACTGGACATTCCTTTTAAATTTATTGGATATCACAAAATAGATTTCAAAAATGGCTTTTCCAGCTAAAATCAATCCAATAATTACAGCAAGCCAATTGCCATACGCTGAATTTAGAATACTGACAATAACTTCCTGTCGGTTGTCATAATTGCCACCAAAAAATAATTTTAGAGCGACAACTCCCAAAGAGCCATAAAACACACCACCTGTGAAGTAACCTGCACGAACAAAAAGGGCGTTCATATCTTTTCCTAACTTTCGAGAATCTAAAAATGTTTGATAGAATCTCCAGAAGGCATAACTAAACAAGCCAATTGCCATAATAGCCAAAAGAAGTTTGGCTACATGTTGATTTGACAAAAACCCTATGGCACCTTTAGTTCCCACTTTTTGTCCACCCATATTAAATGTGGTCAACGCCGTTAAAACACCTATGAGCACATATACAAAACCCATGGCGCCCAATCCAAAACGTGCGATATATTCTTTTTTAAAGACCATGTGAAAGTGGTTTCATAATCCAATCTGAAAATTAATCAAAATACCAATCAAAAAGATGTCCGTTAACATAATAGTACTCATCTTTGAATTAATAAAGGATATTATTACTAAAATTGATTGGATAGCTTTTTTTCAGAAGAATTTATAGAAACCCTATTAATCCGAAAGTCAATCTTTTTATGGGCACTTTGAAGGAATAAGTACTTTAATCACTATCAACTTTTTTAGAATCTTTTTTCATTTTGAAATACCCATTCTACAAGTATTTTACCTAATCTTGCAAATAGGATAATGGCAATTACCATAACGCTATCGAATCCATTCATGGATACAATCGCCACTATCAACTCTTCGGCTCAATAATCAGAAAAACAGCGGTACTATCGCCTATATTCAGTACTTCGTGCCATTCAATGCCATCGTTATAAAATTCCGTTCCTGTTGGGACATTGACTTCACGGGTCCCTGTGGTATCCTTAATTCGGAATTTACTTCCTTTGATGGTGTACCCAAAATGAGCAGCATGGTAATGACGTTCATGGCCAACACCTGGCGCGAAAGTGCATTTGAGAACCCTTACTTTAGGGTTATCTTCAACAATTCCACAAACCGCTTGATTGTTCCAGCCGGCTTGCAATGGATCTGATAATGGATTTTCGTTTTTACAGCCCACGTAAAATGTGAGGAGTAAAATAGTCATCGAACTAACTATATTTTTCTGCATTATTGATGTATTTAAATATCAATTGGGATTTTTTTGGAACTCAAATTATTCTATAAAGTTACCTATCTGAACGCTCTTTATCAAGTGACTCACTTAAAATGAGGACGATTTAGCTAGTGGCGTATTTGAGGTGTCTTGATGTTTTGCCTCCCGCCCTAACCAAAATGGCACGTTCGGGCAGTTCTGCGATAAGGTTTTTGCGGATTTGTTGGTAGATTTATATCATAATATAGAACTGTTCCCCTCCTCGGAGGGGTTAGGGGTGGGTTTTCAGGAGTTTAGAGACGGGTTTTTTCAAGTTTTCTATTGCCTCTTTAATTTCGAGTAGAGCCCAATTCAAATTATTTTTCACATCCAAATCACTAAACCTGATTATTTTAACTCCCAAAGATTCCAATCGTTTTTGGCGAATGGCATCTATCTCTTGTTGTCCTTCCTTAAAATGAATGGAACCATCTACTTCTATTGCCAGCTGAAGGTCTTTACAATAAAAAATCCACGATATAATTATTGATGGGTATCTGCCGATTGAAGCTGACCCCAAGTTTTTTGTTCTTTATTTCCCGCCACATTGCTATTTCGCCCAAGGTCATGTTGTTGCGCAGTTTTTTGGTAAATGGCACCAATGATGGATTGTATGTTATGATTTTTCTCATCGTGTGGAAACCCACCCCTGGCCCCTCCCGGAAGGGGAACAATACGGATGGGTTTTTAAATTTAGGTTATTATTTTCGATGACCACGAGGCTGATTTCGCCCGATGGTGTATTTGAGGTATCTTGAAGTTTTTCCTTCTGCGAGAAGATTTTTGCGATATTTTGAAAGAGTTTTATCATAAAAACCTTAATCCTTTAAAATTAGCGCAGGAATATTGAGCTCTTTATATAAGGCATTATAGGCATCCATCTCGGTTTTTACAATGGCATCTCGCTCCTCTTTATACACCTGCCAGTCTTTAAGTAAATCCTGTAAACGCATTTTAGCACCCGACGTCACTTTGGGATTTCCTTCATCTATATAGCCTTTCAAGTTCAATAATTGTGCGTTTAATTTATTGTTGAAATTAATAACATCCTGAAAGGTTTTTTGCTTTGGTTGAATCAGATTTTCTTCCCAAGAGGTAATGCGGTTTATTAGTGATTTTCCTTTTTCCATTAAAGATTTTGCCTCCTCATTATCTTTTAAAAGTTTGGCGTAATTCTCTAATTGTGATTTAGCCGAACGCATTTGGTTCACAGACTCGTGCATGTTTTTGACGGTACTTTCAATCGTGGCGAGCATCGCTTGTTGCTCTTCATAATCTTGCGTAGTTGCTTTTATAGAAGGATTAGGAAGGATGGTCGCTTCAGTTTCCGAATTGTCGCCTTCCAAAGTCAATCTTAACGTATAAGTACCTGGTGCAACACGTGAACCACTAAGACCACCAAGTATAAATACGTTGTCAATTGAAGGCAATGGATCTCTTTCAAAATTCCAAGTAAAGCGATTGTATCCTTTTTTTGACGGCAACACTTCTGGTGCTGATGGTCCACCTGGCCATGATTTAAAATCTTTTGGTTTTTGGTTGGTAAAAGTTCTTATTACCTTGTTGTTTTCTAAAATTTCCAGTTT
>JBBSLN010000149.1:0-5782 GCA_038255205.1 Flavobacteriales bacterium | reverse complement strand
CCAATGAGCTCTATGGAATAAGTGTGCTTCTCCTGTAGTAGGACACGTAGCGATTGTAGGAACCGTCGCTTTATAATGTGTTCTTCTCTTATCTCTTCAGGTTTTAGAAATCTTTCTTTTAGGATGTGCCATTTTATGTTATTATTTATCCGTTAATAGTTTTTTTAATGTATTCCAACGAGGGTCTGTTTCCTCTGTGTTTTCTTTTTCTCCAAGTTCTTTTGGACTTAATTCTTCTAATTTTTTAAGTATCTCTGAATTGAGTGTACCATCAGCAATTCCGGGATGAACACGTTTTGTGGGCATTGACAATATGATTAATTCATATATATATTGTGCCACATTGATTTCGTATTCGCCATGCGGAACGATTAAAATGTCCTCATTTTCATCGTTAAATTCCTCTCCGAATTTAACAACTAAGTCAAACTCTCCATCCACATTTTGTTCATATGGCTCATTGGTCGTGTCACAATTGACGTTAACGAAACCTACAACCTTGAAGTTCAACTCTAAAAGTGTTGACTTTTTTTCAAAAAGCAAATCAACATCCACATGGACATCGTTAAACTCTTCATACTCAAAATATTCAAAGAACGCTTTATCAATCTGATAATCAAAATGGTGCTTTCCTAGTTTTAAACCTACAAATTGTATGGTATAATCGTTTAAGGGCTTCATTGTCACTGTCATTTTGAGCCTGCAAATATACAACTATTTTATTTACGCAAAAGTGATATGAACAAAAAAATGTTTATATCTTTTTTGGAGCTCTTTTTAGAGGATTTTTTGAGAGTTTTTTATACTCTTTTCGGTTTTTGAAAATTTTAATGGCCATAAAGACTGCTCCTTTAAAAGAGCTTTCGTCAGCCTCACCTTTTCCGGCAATTTCAAAGGCAGTGCCATGGTCTGGAGAGGTTCTTACTTTTGATAGACCCGCCGTGTAATTTACACCTTCTCCGAAAGTAATTGTTTTGAATGGAATGAGTCCTTGGTCGTGATAGGATGCGATGATGGCGTCAAAGTTTTTATAGTTTTTTGAGCCAAAAAAGCTATCGGCAGAATAAGGACCGTATACCAATTTTCCTTTTTCTCTGATTTTTTCCAACGTCGGTCTTACAATATTATCATCTTCTTCGCCTATAACACCGTTGTCGCCAGCATGAGGATTGATTCCTAAAATTGCGATTCGCGGTTTATTGATTCTGAAATCTTTTACTAATGAATTATAAACAGTATCAACTTTCTCAATAATCAGTTTTGAATTAATGTTATTTGAAACATCCTTAACTGGAACATGATCGGTCAACAAGCCAACTTTCAATTCGTCAGTTACCATAAACATTAGGCTAGTCCCTCCAAGCTCTTTAGCCAAATAATTTGTGTGCCCTGGAAATTTAAAATCATCGGACTGCACAGTCAGTTTGTTGATTGGAGCCGTAACCAAGACATCTATCGCATCGTTTTTTAAGGCTTCAGTTGCCTTTTCTAAAGATTTTACGGCAAACAGGCCTATTTCCTTATCTTCTTTTCCGAATTCAATATTGACGTTATCCTTCCAAACGTTCAGAACATTGACCTTGCCTTCCACAATCTGATTAAGCTCATTGATTCCATGAAAATTAATAGTGCTGTCAAAGTGCTTTTTGAAGAACGACATGGTTTTGATGGATGCAAAAATTACTGGTGTACAAAATTCGAGCATTCTGGAATCTTCAAACGTCTTCAAGATGATTTCTGGTCCAATGCCATTTAAATCGCCTACCGAAATACCAACTTTTATAAGTTCTGCCTTCTTCATTATTGTATTATCTTTGTATCACGCTAGAAATCGCGATGATTATCTTTGCAAATTTAACCATTTATTCGACATTATGTTTACAGGTATTATTGAAGATTTAGGGGTTGTCACCCATTTAGAACGTCAAGAAGACAATCTTCATATCTCGATGAAAAGTGCCTTTGCGTCCGAGCTAAGAATAGACCAAAGTGTCGCCCATAATGGAGTTTGTTTGACCGTAGTTGCAATTAAAGATAACCAATATACAGTTACAGCAATTAAAGAAACATTGGATAAATCAAATATTGGAACTCTTAAAGTAAAGGATGTGGTCAACTTGGAACGAGCCATGAAACTTGGTGATCGTTTAGATGGCCATATAGTGCAAGGCCATGTAGACCAAACTGCAACCTGTACTTCTATAGCATCAAAAAATGGAAGTTGGGAATATCGATTTGATTATGACTCGTCCTTAAATAATATCACAATCGAAAAAGGGTCGATTACTGTCAATGGAGTGAGTTTGACAGTTGTGAATTCAGCGGTGAATCAATTTAGTGTGGCGATTATACCTTACACCTATGAGCATACCAATTTCCGGATGTTCAAATTAAATACTATCGTTAATCTGGAATTTGATGTATTAGGAAAATATGTTCAAAAACTTCTTAAACTTCAAAACTAAAACGAGTATTATTTCTTTACAAGATTTACTTTTCTATAAATCCCGAGGAATAAGGCTAAGATAAAAAGAAAAGGTAGCGCATCATCAATCGGCAATCCTACCGGCGGCGGCGGCATTGGCGGAGGCGGCGTTCCATCGATTTGCGCTTCGCATACAAAACTCATTGTTACAAATAAGATTGAGGCTAAAATTTTCTTGTTTTGTAATCCCATTGTGAAAATTATGCTGTAAATGTATAAAAAAAAGCGAGTTAACAAAACTATTCACCAAAAAAACATCTATAAAGTGCAAGAATCATCGATGAAATGCATTTAATTGCTACCCTTTTTAGTACCTATTCTTCGTTCCAAAAATATATGATTTTTCTATCATTATAAGTGATTTTAGGTTTAATTTTTCGGTTGTTCAATGTTAAAGTACATAAGGATTTATTAAAGCGAATTAAACTTTCCTTTATTGTGCAATCTACGTAAAAAGCTAATACTTGGTTTAAAATCAAAGCAAGGTTTACACAGGGACTGCTTTCTGACGGATTCAGTCCAATATTCAATTGTTCTGTATATTTGATTAATGTTAACCTTTTTTAAATTTTTTATAAGTTAAGTTCTTAAATTGCATATCATTTTCTATTCATCTATTAAAATAATTTTTATTTATTAAATGCTGTGAGTATAGAAATTATCCTTGTTTTTATCATTATAGGTGTGACGATTTTACTCTTCGCGACCGAATTCTTGCCTATTGACAAGATTGCTTTTTTAATTATAGTTTCATTGATTTTATTGGGACTTACAACTCCTGAAGAGGCCATAAGTGGTTTTTCAAGCCCTGCGACCATTACTATTTTAATGCTCATGATTCTGGCAATAGGATTAGAAGACAACGGCGTCATAGATCTCTTAACTCAATCAATTAAACGGCTGAAAATACTCCCCCTAATTTTGATGGTTCCTGCTTTTATGATTGTTTCTGCTACCATTTCAGCTTTTATCAGTACGACTGCTGTAGTGGTTATTTTTATAAAAATAATCGCACAACTTTCCGAAAAATACAATTTCTCTGCTCCAAAACTTTTGATGCCAATTTCTTTTGCTGGAATTTTGGGCGGAAGCTGTACGTTGATGGGTACATCTACAAATTTATTGGTAAATTCAGTATCAAAGAAATTAGGTGTTGAGCCTTTTTCCTTTTTTGAATTTACTCTTTATGGTTTAATATTGTTGGTTGTTGGTATTATTTTTATGACATTCGCCAGTCGATGGTTGCCTAAAACCAATAAAGACGACTTAACCGAAACGTTTGTGGACAACACCTTTGTGTTTGCTTTAACTTTGAAGCCGGAATCGAAACTCATTGGGAAACCTATATCGGAAGCTAAATTTTACAAAAATCCTGATATACGGATTTTGAAACTGATTCGCGATGATATAGTCAATACAACTCCTGGACCCAATACGACTTTACGAACAAATGACAAACTGGTTGTAATAACTGACGTCAAAGCATATGCTAGCATTTCGAAAGATGATTTCAGGCTTACCTCTGAAGGCGAACTATACATGCCTGATGAATTGGAGCTTTTAGATGGCCAAAAAAATAAGTATAGCTATGTGGAATTGTTAGTTCTTCCTGGTTCTGAATTTATCGATAAAACTTTTGCAGAAATAAAAAACTTACTATACAATACAGCAATACCTTTAGGTGTCCAAAACCGAAAAGAATTTAAAAAAGCGTTGCGATTCGGGCTTCCAAAAATCATAAAAAATACCGATGTACAAGCTGGTGATAAGTTGCTTTTGAAAGCCAATCAAAATGAAATCAACCACTTGTATTCTCTGGACAATACCATAGTTCTGCATCATCATGAAGAGGATTATAAAATCAATCCTTATAAACGCGCTACCAGTTTAATTGCGCTTTTTATGGTCATTGGTCTCGCAGCGTCTGGGGTTTTGACCATATTGACAAGTGCCTTAACAGGTGTCGCCCTATTGTTGATAACAGATTGTATCAGCCTCTCAAAAATCTACAAAAAAGTAAATTGGCAAATTATCTTTCTGTTAGCAGGCATGATTCCGCTTGGTACTGCGATGCATAATTCCGGGACTGATATTTGGATTTCGGACCACTTACTCGATTTACTAATGGGACATAATAATATCATCGTTCTCGGAGTGCTATTTGCCATTACGATGCTCATGAGTGGTTTTATCAGTAATAATGCTACCGCTGTAATTATTACACCTATCGCCATAACCCTAGCTGCTGGATTGAATTTACCTCCAAAACCCTTTATTCTTGCGGTTATGTTTGCCGCCAACTTTAGCTTTTTTACACCCATGGGTTATCAAACCAATACTTTGATATATGGAACTGGCGCCTATAAATTCAGGCACTTTGTGGTTATTGGCGGACTTCTGTCGCTGATCCTACTCGTGGTGGGAACTTTGTTGTTGTCAACAATGCTGTAGAGTTATTTAAGAAAAGGTTTAGTTTACTTTTCTACTCTGTTTTCCATTTCAATAATTCGCGCAACTGTTTTGATGAGTCTGTCATGATTTTTCACAAAAGGATTTTTCTTGTCCCAAACATAACCTGCCAAAACTGAACAAATCTGCCTTTTAATTTCAGGATTGCCATTGCCTTCAAAAAAAATGGTTTGCAAATTACCCGTATACCATTCTTTCACATAAGAAGCGAAGACATTTACACCTTCCTTGATATAATTTGAATACTCTTCTTCCCAATCAACGGCTTCGCTTTGCAATTCCTTTGTAATCAATTTAGCGGCTTTCAATCCAGATTCTGTAGCAAAAGTAACACCTGAAGAAAATACTGGGTCTAAAAATTCGGCACTGTTTCCTGTCAAGGCATACCCTTTTCCATATAATTGCTTTACGGATTTTGAGTAGTTCTGAATGATTTTAGGTTCAAATTCAAACTCCATATTTTTAAAACGCTCATAATAATAATCAGATATTTTGAGCATTTTCATTAGGCGTTCTGAAGGTGTTCCTTCAAATGAATTGATAAATTCTGTTTTTCCAACAAAACCAAGGCTCGTATTTCCGTTGGAAAATGGAATCACCCAAAACCACGTGTCCTTGTCAATAACATCAAAAGTTATCAATGTACCTTCTTTTCCTTCTGGACGATGAATATCCTTTACATGACTGAAGATGGAAGAATGTTCTGGTATGGATGAAGGTTTGTCCAAATCAAGCAATCTCGGTAAAACCCTCCCATAACCACTCGAATCAATGATAAATTTTGCCTGTACTTTATAAATTTCTCCGTCTTTATCTTTTATAGTAGTG
>JBBSLN010000148.1:0-5796 GCA_038255205.1 Flavobacteriales bacterium | reverse complement strand
ATAACTTCTGGAATGAATCCGTTAATGCTTCCACAGATCCGTCCACATCACCTTTAAGGATAATGTTCAATTCTTGGAAATCACCTAACGCGATACGTCTTCCGATTTCATCAAGCGTAATATGTCGTTGTGTTCTAACGGATTGTTCACGTTGCAACTGCGTGCGCTTGGCAGCAATTTGTTTCGCTTCACGTTCATCTGCAAACACGGTGAACTTATCACCAGCTTGAGGCGCACCATCCAAACCTAGAATAGAAACAGGAGTCGATGGGCCTGCTATTTTCACAACTTTGCCTCGTTCATCATGCATCGCACGAACTTTTCCACTGTTTTTTCCAGCAAGGACATAATCACCCGCTTTCAAAGTCCCTGCTTGAACCAAAATCGTTGACACATAGCCACGACCTTTGTCGAGGAACGCTTCTACAACAGTTCCGATTGCAGGTTTATTCGGATTCGCTTGCAACTCTAAAATCTCCGCTTCAAGCAATACTTTTTCCAATAATTCTTTAACACCTTCACCCGTTTTAGCAGAAATATCGTGGGACTGAATTTTTCCTCCCCAATCTTCTACCAATAAGTTCATTTGTGCCAAACCTTCTTTCACTTTTTCAGGATTTGCGCCTGGTTTATCGATCTTGTTGATAGCAAAAACGATTGGCACGTTGGCTGCTTGCGCATGCGCAATCGCTTCTTTCGTTTGCGGCATGATGGCATCATCAGCAGCAATTACGATAATTGCTAAATCTGTTACTTGAGCTCCACGAGCACGCATTGCCGTAAAGGCTTCGTGACCTGGCGTATCCAAGAACGCTATTTTTTGACCGCCTTCCAATTCTACGCCATAAGCTCCGATATGTTGTGTGATGCCTCCAGACTCACCAGCAATTACATTCTCTTGACGAATGTAATCAAGAAGCGATGTCTTACCATGATCTACGTGACCCATCACAGTAACAATCGGTGCACGCGGTTTTAAATCTTCTGGTTTATCTTTTATTTCCTTAATATTGTCTTCCAGATCGGAAGTAACGAATTCAACCTCATAGCCGAATTCATCTGCAACAACAGATAAAGTTTCTGCATCCAAACGTTGGTTCATCGTCACCATCATACCCAATGACATACAGGCAGAAATAATCTGCGTTACAGGAACATCCATCATCGTTGCGACTTCGCTCGCAGTTACGAACTCGGTTACTTTCAATACTTTAGAGTCCGCTTCTTGCTGCTCAACATCTTTCTCGGTCTGTTGACGGTGTTGATCTCTTTTATCTCTTCTATATTTTGCTCCTTTACCTTTCGAGGATTTACCTTGAAGTTTTTCAAGCGTTTCCCTTACTTGCTTTTGAACATCAGCTTCGCTTGGCTCTTCTTTAACGGTACTGGTTCGGCCTCCAGGTTTACCTTTGTAATTTCCTTTCCCGGCTTGATTTCTATCACCGAAGTTAGGTTTACCAGTTCCCGGTCCAGCTCCAGTTCCAGCTCCAGCTCCCGCAGGTCCTTTACTGATACGACGTCTTTTCTTTTTATTAGCGTCTCCACTAGCAGCTGGTTTTTTTTCTTCTTTCTTCTTTTTAGTCCTATTGAATTGAGATAAATCGATTTTCTCGCCAGCAATTGTTGGTCCTGAAAGTTTTTTGTAATTCGTTTTTAGAGTTTCTTCGTCATCAGTTTTTGCAACTGGTTTTTCTGTTTCAGTCTCTTTTTCAGCTTCTTTTTCAGCTTCTTTAGGTTTTTCTGTTTTTTCCTCTTTCTCAATCGCTTTAGGCTCTTCTGCCTTCACTTCTGGAGTTTTTTCAGACTCAACCTCTTTCGGTTTCTCAACCTTTGGCTCTTCTTTCTTAACTTCCTCTTTCTTAACTTCCTCTTTAGCCTCAACTTTAGCCGCAGGTTTCGTAGGATTCAAGTCAATCTTGCCAACTTGTTTAGGACCGCTTAATTCCGCTCTGGCCTTTACAACCTGTCTACTGGCTTCCTCTTTTCTGTGCTTTTCTTCTATCTCACGCTCACGTTGTTCACGTAACTCTTCTTTCTCCTTGTGTTTTGCTTCACTGACCTCTTGGGATTCTGCCTTTTTATTGGCATCCGTCTGAAATTCGTTGGAAAGGATACTGTGAACTTCCTCTGATATTTTCGTATTGGGACTTTTTTCCACGCTCACGCCCTTTGATTCTAGAAAATCAACAGCACGATCAATGGAAATATTGAGTTCGCGTAATACTTTATTTAATCTAATTGTATCAGCCATAAATTGCTTGTAATATACTTTAATAAATGTTACTCTTCAAATTCTTCCTTCAGAATTCGGAGTACATCAATAATTGTTTCTTCTTCGAGGTCGGTTCGTTTTACCAAATCTGCGACATCTTGTTCTAAAATACTTTTTGCGGTGTCCAATCCAGCTTTGCTGAATTCTGCAATCACCCATGCTTCAATTTCATCAGAGAATTCAGATAATTCAACATCCTCTTCTGCACCTTCTCTAAATACGTCAATTTCATAACCTGTCAATTGTCCGGCCAATCGAATGTTGTGACCTCCTCTACCGATGGCTTTGGACACTTCTTCAGGTTTCAACAATACTTCAGCACGTTTTGTTTCTTCATTCAATTTTACAGAAGTTACTCTCGCAGGACTCAAAGCTCTTGTAATGAATAACTGAATATTGCTAGTATAGTTGATAACGTCGATATTTTCGTTACCCAATTCACGAACAATCCCGTGAATTCTTGAACCTTTCATACCAACACAAGCACCTACAGGATCAATTCTATCATCATAAGAATCAACAGCTACTTTTGCTTTTTCGCCAGGAATTCTTACCACTTTTTTCACTGTAATCAAACCATCAAAAACCTCTGGGATTTCTTGCTCAAACAACTTCTCCAAAAATACTGGAGCCGTACGAGACATGATGATCGTTGGCTTGTTTCCTTTTAGCTCAACACTTTCTATGATTCCTCTTACGTTTTCTCCTTTTCTAAAGAAATCGGAAGGGATTTGTTTTTCTTTCGGCATGATGATTTCATTGCCATCATCGTCCAAGAGGATTATCGCTCTGTGACGAATGTGATGTACTTCAGCCGAATAAATTTCGCCGATTAAATCTTTAAATTGTTTGTAGATATTCGTGTTATCGTGTTCGTGGATTTTTGAAATCAAATTCTGGCGTAATGCCAAAATAGAGCGTCTTCCAAGGTTGATCAACTTCACAGCTTCGGCAACATCTTCACCAACTTCAAAATCAGGTTCAATTTTACGCGCTTCAGACAATTCGATCTCTTGGTTTGGCTCTTCTACTTCGCCATCAGCGACGACGATTCGGTTTCTCCATATCTCCAAATCCCCTTTATCAGGATTGATAATGATATCAAAGTTGTCATCATCACCATATTTCTTTTTTAAGGCATTTCTTAAAACATCCTCTAAAATCGCCATCAGCGTTACACGATCGATTAATTTATCATCCTTGAATTCTGAAAAAGAATCAATTAGCGCAATATTTTCCATAACTACTATGAATTAAAATTTTATAATCACTTTTGCCTCTAAAATGTCGTCGTACGCAATTTTAGCCTGCCTGTCTACTGTTATTTTGCCTTTGCCCACTGGCTTTGGCTCTCTTGATTTCCAATCTAAAGTGATGTGTTCGTCATCAACTTCCGTAAGGGTTGCTTCAATTTTTTTGTGTTCTTTTGACTTTACCTGAAGCGTTCTGCCAATGTTTTTTTGATATTGACGCTTTTCAGTCAGTGGTGACGTAGCTCCCGAGGAAGTCACTTCGAGCGAAAAATCATCTTCTTCACGATCTAAATTGTGCTCAATGGCTCTACTGATAAACATACAATCTTCCACGGTCACACCTTTGTCCCCATCAATAATCACACTTATTTTATTGTCTGGAGCTATTTTCAAATCAATTAGAAAGAGGTCTTTACGCTCTTCCAATCCATTATCAATAAGCGCTTGAACTGTCGATTCTTTCAGCATTTTTTTATTATAAAAAGAGGGGACTTCCTGTCCCCTCAAATTTGTCTTTTGCCATACTGCGGTGCAAATATACAACTTTTAAATTGATTTACGCAAGCGTAATTAAGTCGATTTTTATTATTAAATTTAGGAGTTAATAATCCATCGCACATGAAAAAAATCCTAGTTCCCACCGATTTCTCCAAAGAAGCCGAAAATGCGCTAAAAGTCGCTGCACAACTGGCCAAACGCTTCGATTGTGAAATTTACCTGTTACACATGCTTGAAATTCCGTTTCAGGAAGTGGACGCCTTGAGTACACATAGCGCATTACCTGAAGCGATGTTTTTCATGAAATTGGCACATCAACGTTTTGAGGAAGTTATGGCGAGCGATTATTTAAAAGGATTGAAAGTTCATGAGACGGTTAAGGCAGATAGTAATTTTGGTAATATCATAGAGACTTGCCACGAGAATGGTGTAGACATGATTGTTATGGGCTCACACGGCGCCAGTGGGTTCAAGGAAATGTTTGTTGGGTCGAATGCAGAAAAGGTAGTAAGAACTTCGGACGTTCCTGTACTGGTCATAAAAAACGAGCATGCCAATTTTAACGTCACTAATTTTGTGTTTGCTTCCGATTTTAAAAATGACAATAAAGAGACCTACCGACAGGCCGTCGATTTTGCAAAATCTTTTGACGCTAAAATTCATTTGTTAATGGTCAATACGCCAAATAATTTCAGCAATACTTCTGACGCTAAAAAAAGAACTCAAGAATTTATTAAAGATTATCCATTTGCAAATTATACCATGAACTTTTATAATGACGAAAGTGTGGAAAAAGGCATCTTGAATTTTTCAAGAGAAATTGACGCAGATTTAATAGGCATCAGCACACATGGTAGACAAGGGATTTCACATTTCTTTAATGGCAGTATCAGTGAGGATTTAGTGAACCATGCTAAACGGTCGGTGATTACGTTTAAGATTTAGTTCAAAAATATAACCAAGACCTTCCCTATAGCTATCTGGACTATTAGAACCAAGAACCAAGACTTTATTCGTCAATGGTTGAAAATATTGGTTTTAAAATTTGGCATTAGTCTAAATATTTAAAAGAGATAATCATTCAACACTAAATTGAGGTAATGATGTCATTAGAAGAAAAGAAATTACAGCTTATTCATCTTGTATTAGAGACGCAGGACGACTATGTTCTGAATAAATTGAAGGCCGTTTTTGAGAAAGACCTAGAAGGAGATTGGGCTATTGAACTTATCGAAGGTCAATTATCTTTAATTGAAAAGGGAAGAAAAGATATTGACGAAGACAAAATAATTCCACATAACGAAGCTATAAAAAAGAATTAAAGACTACATAATAAGTAAATCCTCATAATGGAAATTGCTTGGGCGGAATCTGCACTTCATAGTTATTTTAGAGTGATTGATTATCTACTGGAGAAGTGGATTAAATAAGAACTAGACACATTAGAGCAAACTATAGATTTGCTTTTGGAGAAAATAAGTTCAAACAAAGAATTATGTCCAAAATCAAATTTATTTGGCTACAGAAAATGTGTTGTTGATAAACATAACTCACTGGTATATCACATCAACAATGATGCTTTACTTATTGTTTCTATTATTGACAATAGAATTCAGCATCCATATTAAAATCAAAAATCCCAACTTATTGCTAAATTGGGATTTCAAATTTTGTTGGCCTACTAGGGCTCGAACCTAGACTCTCCTGGACCAAAACCAGGCGTGTTGCCAGTTACACCATAGGCCAATCTCTAAATGAGGACCTGCCTGCCGT
>JBBSLN010000147.1:0-5797 GCA_038255205.1 Flavobacteriales bacterium | reverse complement strand
TTCAGCCTCTACAGGTTCGATAAGAACTCTATCTGCTAATGGTTTAATGTTTAAGCCCATATTTTAAGTTTATGATTAATTAATAAAATTAGTAATGCTATAGGTTTGTTCGAAAATTGTGCCAAGAGAGAATGACTGACAAATTTTCAGTAACAAAAAATGCCAACTCTGATTGTTGGCATTTTTTTAATTTTTATGAAGAGAATCTATTCTTTATCATTTGAATCTGCTGGTGTTGCAGTATTATTTGTTGCTGGTGTGGATACTGGTGCAGGTACCGTTGTAGTTGCATCAGGATCTAATGCTTTTGATTCCGCATTACCTTTGTGGTCAATGGCGACATTTGATAATAAAATCAACGCCAATAAAATAGTTGCTAAAGCCCAAGTACTTTTATCTAAAAAGTCGGTTGTTTTCTTAACACCACCCAATTGTTGCGTTCCACCACCTCCAAAAGAAGAAGACAGTCCGCCTCCTTTAGGATTTTGAACCATAACCACAACCACTAACAAAAATGATACAATGATGATAAGGACTAAAAATATTGTAAACGTATTCATTGATTTATAAATTATTTTTTTCTTGTATTTGTTTTACCGCTTTAATTTGGTCTGCAAAGAAACCACTTTTTTCTGGATATTTCAAACTTAAAATTTTATAAGATTGAATTGCTTTTTCGTAATTTTTTTGCTCCAAATAAATGCGTGCCAAAGTTTCGGTCATTAAGCCGTCATGCTGCACTGCTTGGGCTTTTGCAATGTTATGGATGGGTGTTTCTTTAGACGGAACTATCTTTGGATTTGTTTCCAAAAACTTGTCGATCAATTCGAATTTTTTATCAATCACAGAGTCACTTTCAGTAATTTCTGTCTGTTTTTCTTCTTCTTCTTCTCTAATAATTGGCTTAAAGCTTGTGATTTTTAACCATTCAGAAAACGAATGCGTTTCCGATTTGTCAAATTCCAACGGCTTACCAATGTTTAAGATAGCCTCGGGTTGTGAACCTTCATCAATCGTATTCTCTTCTGCCGCCGGGGACTGACCTTCAATGTTAAAATTGGCAATTGTGCCGATGGTCATACGTTCCTCAAATAGATTAGGATCTAAAACACCTTCAGTCGATTTGATCTGTTCTTTTAGGGCATCGTCAATTTCGACACTTTTATGGACTGAAATATCGTCGACCTCATTTACAAAGATGTCCTTTAAATGTTCCGAATTTTGCTTGATAAGTTGGGAAATTTCATTTTGGTTAAATGATTGTGACGTGATATAATCAAATAAAATACTTCTGTCTGTGGTGTAAGCTGCTGTAATTTTTAATTCCTGATTATAATTAAAACTCTCTTTGTTTTTTAAACCTTTTAAATACAATGCTCTTGCCGGCTGAAAATAAGGAAACTCTGAAATGATGGAACGGATATCACTTGTCTGTTCCGCAGTGATTTGTTGCGGATGCTGTAGAAGATATGTGAATTGTTTTTTATTCAAAGTTCAAAATTCAAAGTTCAAAGTTCAAAGTTCAAAGTTCAATGTTTAAAGATTAAAGTTTCGAGTTTCTGGTTCAAAGTTCTACGTTTCTTTTACTTAGCCGATAAACGACTACGCCAGTTTACCATTTTGCCAGGGTTGCATTAAAAACATCCTGTGTGATCCGTTCAAATATGGCATTAATCGCTATGTCTCTTTGGCTACCTACCAATTGAGCACTTCCTGCATAATCATAAAAGAATGAAAACCGTTGTTCTAAATCGGCATTTTCATCATTTTTATCAAAAAACCTTACGTTTACGGCGATTGTCAATCTATTTTGGGCAGCTCTATTGTCAGCGGTCGCAGTTGTTGGGGAAATACGGTATTCCGTTATTTCACCTTCATAGGTCAAATCGCCTCCGGATTTTACCAAAGCTAAACGTGTTTGATTTAGAATTAAATCCTGCAATGCCAATGTGAAATCACGCTCCAAGCCTGGCTCTATTAATAGCGCATTATTTTGAAAGTAATTAACTTGAAATGTTTTTGTGGTTGCGGGAATCGATGCTCCCGTAAATGAATATTTCCAACAGCCCAAAAAGGATGTTGAAATGACAATTAATAATAAAATTTTTAATTTTTTCACGCGTATTTTTTATTCAATAACGTCTGACTATAAATCAAATTGTTTGATCTTTCGATATAATGTTCGTTCACTGATACCTAATTCTGCAGCTGCAAGCTTGCGTTTTCCATAATGACGTTCCAATGATTTTTTAATCAATTCCAATTCTTTGTCGTGTAAAGATAAAGTTTCTTCTTCTTCAATCTCTTCGGCAAAGTGATATTTGTCTTTTGGATTTTCAGAAGATGCTTCTTCTCCTTCGTTGGTATAATCATTCGTTTTTTCAGCCAATGCTAAAATTTCGGCATCGGTTGCTTCTTCATAATCAGTGTCGTCACCGTCACCATCACCATAGATTTTCTGTATCAGTCCTTCATTTTTTTTCTGAACATCACCTGCACTGCCATTTTTCATCAATTCCATGGTCAATTTTTTCAGGTCATTCAAATCACTTTTCATATCAAAAAGGACTTTATAGAGAATTTCGCGTTCACTGCTAAAATCACTGTCAGATTTTGAAGTATTTATGACAGCTGGTAGATTACTTCCATGATTTGGCAAATAACCTATCAGCGTATTTGCACTGATGGTTCGATTCTGTTCTAATACTGAAATTTGCTCTGCCGCATTTCGTAATTGACGGATATTACCATTCCAGCGATTCTTCAAAAGCACACCAACCGCTTCATCTGTCAATTTGATGGTCGGCATTTTGTATTTCATGGCAAAATCACTCGCGAATTTTCTAAACAGCAAATGAATATCTTCCTTGCGTTCTCTTAAAGGCGGAATATTAATTTCAACCGTACTTAATCGATAATATAAGTCTTCCCTGAATTTTTCTTTTTTGATGGCTTCAAACATTTCCACATTCGTAGCAGCCACAATACGTACATTAGTTTTTTGAACTTTGCTTGATCCTACTTTAATGAATTCGCCATTTTCCAAAACTCGAAGCAAACGTACTTGTGTCGTTAATGGCAGTTCGCCCACTTCATCAAGAAAAATCGTTCCGCCGTCAGCGACTTCAAAATAACCTTCTCGCGTTTGTGAAGCACCCGTAAAAGAACCTTTTTCATGACCGAATAATTCACTGTCTATCGTTCCTTCAGGTATGGCGCCACAGTTTACGGCTATATACTTACCATGTTTTCTGTGGGAAAGTTGATGAACGATTTTAGGGATGCTCTCTTTTCCCACACCACTTTCGCCTGTGACCAAAACAGAAATATCAGTTGGTGACACCTGAATGGCTTTTTCAATGGCACGATTGAGCTTTGGGTCATTCCCAATGATTCCAAATCGTTGTTTTATAGCTTGAATTGATTCCATATTTGTATTCCTACGAAGGCAGGAATCTATTTTTTAATTTACAAAACTGAAGGGTTCTACTTTTTACCGCTCGGGTTAAAGATTCTACTTCAAGAAATGTAGGCAAGGTTAAGGACGATTAAAACAAGGATTTTTATCATTGTTTCTTATTTAGTTGTTTTTAGAATACCCAACAGCTGCCCCAATCAATGTGGCAGTTGTACAATTTTTGATTTTTACATTTACAAAATCGCCCACCTTATAATGTTCCTTTGGAAAGACTACAACCGTACTTTGGGCACTCCGTCCAGACCAGTCCCCATCCGATTTTTTGGATGATTTTTCAACCAATACTTCAACCGTTTTCCCAAGAAATTGTTGGGTTCTATAGTGACTGTGTTTTTGCTGTAAATCCACAATTTCCTGTAATCTTCTTTTTTTAATTACTTCAGGAATATCATCCTCTAACTTTCGTTCGGCCATCGTTCCAGGACGTTCGGAATAGGAATACATATAACCGAAATGATATTTTATGTGTTCCATTAAACTAATGGTGTCTTGATGGTCTTCTTCCGTTTCCGTTGGAAAACCAGTAATCATATCTTGTGAAATCGCACAATCAGGAAGTATCTCACGAATATCATCAATCAATTTAAAGTATTCTTCTCGCGTGTGCTGGCGATTCATAGCTTGCAGAATACGGTTGCTTCCGCTCTGAACAGGCAAATGAATGTAATTGCAAATATTATCAAATCTTGCCATGGTCCTAACAACGTCTAAAGTCATATCTTGAGGATTCGAAGTTGAAAATCGAACTCTCATTTTGGGTTGGGCCGTAGCGCATAGTTCCAACAATTGTGAAAAACTGACCGAAGTTGCCTTTTGCATCTCACTCGCTTTATCAAAATCTTTTTTGAGTCCGCCGCCATACCAGAGGTAACTGTCTACATTTTGACCTAATAGCGTAATTTCTTTATAACCTTTATCCCACAAATCATTGACCTCCTCGATAATGCTTTGAGGGTCACGACTGCGCTCCCGTCCGCGCGTGAAAGGCACAACACAAAAGGTACACATATTATCACAGCCACGAGTTATGGAAACCAAGGCTGTCACACCATTTGAGTTTAAACGAACTGGTGAAATATCACCATAGGTTTCGTCTTTTGACAGAATAACGTTAATGGCATCACGTCCGTCTTCCACTTCTTCAAGAAGATTAGGTAAGTCTTTATAGGCATCAGGCCCAACGACTAAATCCACAATTTTTTCTTCTTCAAGAAATTTACTTTTCAATCGTTCCGCCATACAGCCCAAAACACCAACTTTCATTTTTGGATTGATTTTTTTGACGGCGTTGTATTTTTCTAGACGTTTGCGAACGGTCTGTTCGGCTTTATCACGAATGGAGCAGGTGTTGACCAATACTAAGTCGGCATCTTCAAGTTTGTTGGTCGTATTGTAGCCTTGTTTTGCCAAAATAGATGCCACAATTTCGCTATCGCTAAAGTTCATGGCGCAACCATAACTCTCAATAAATAGCTTGCGAGTATTACCTTCTTTTTGTTCTAAAACGAGGCTTTCACCTTGTTTGGTCTCATCAATTACTTTCTCCATTTTTATTTCTCACAACAGTGAGAATCTTATAAAATTGTGAATTACTTGCTCCTTTATTATTTAATTTTAAAAGGAGTTCGCAAAGATAGGATTATTTAAGGATTGTGACAAAGTGACAGGCGTTAATTTTGTTTGATGATTTCAAATACAATTTGTTTCTTTGGGGAACTAACTAAATTCAACTATGTCATTCGCAGAAATACATTCAAAAATTGCCAACGCCAGAGAATTGGACTTTGGAACTATTTTTAACCAGTCAATTGAATTGTTCAAGAAGGTCTGGCTGCAAGGTTTATTGACGTTAATCATTACAAGTGCCATGATGGTGCCATTCTATATTTTAATGTATTTACCGATGATCGCTATGGGTGTTATTGACCCTGAATCCTTTGAGCAAGGTAGAGAGCCAAATTTTTTAATTTTGCTACCGTTCATTTTATTCCTGATTGTTTTCATGTTTTTCGCCATGTTCATCTCTTTTACGATGCAGGCAGCATTTTTTAGGATTTGCAGACAAAAGGATTTGAATTTAATAGGTACGGATGATTATTTTTATTTTTTCAAGAAGCGCTATGTTGCATCGGTATTCAAATTGTCATTAGCATCTGTAGGTATTTCGATTCTAGCGATGCTACTGTGTTTTCTTCCTATATTTTATGTCATGGTGCCCTTGTCTTTTTTCTCCATAATGTTTGCAATTAATCCGGAATTATCGGCATCAAATATCATTAAGGCAAGTTTTGATTTAGGAAATAAAAAGTGGTTGCTCGC
>JBBSLN010000146.1:0-5811 GCA_038255205.1 Flavobacteriales bacterium | reverse complement strand
GGCACAAGAAGTTGCCAAGCGCAACATAACGGTCAATGCAGTCGCTCCAGGTTTTATAAAAAGCGACATGACCAAGGACTTCGATGATACAGAACTCGAAAAAATGATTCCAGCCAATAGATTCGGCACAACCGAAGAGGTCGCTCACTTGGTTTCCTTTTTGGCTTCCAAAAAATCGTCCTACATTACAGGCGAAGTCATCAGCATCAACGGAGGAATTCTTTAGTTAAATATCTGTAAATTTGCCCGCAACAAATTCAAACATCAACCTGCTTAAATAAGCACAATTTTTTTATAGATGGCAACGGAATGGGACGGAAAATCGAGAGGCACCGTTTTTGGGTTTAAAGTTTTTGTGTTTTTTATCAAATATTTTGGCATTCAAGCAGCTTACAACTTGCTGCATTTGCCTGTTCCCTATTTTTGTCTGTTTTCAAGGAGAAACGTGCGTGGACTGCGATTTTATTTCAGGAAACGCCTCAAGTATTCCTGGTTTAAAACTGCTGTAAGCATCTATAAAACTTACTATGTTTTTGGTCAAACCTTGGTGGACAAAATCGCTATTTCTTCTGGTTTAAGAGATGATTATACGTTTGAATTTGACGGCGAACATCTTCTACAGGAAGCTCTGAAACTTAAGAAAGGAGGCCTTCTTATCAGTGCGCATATTGGCAATTTTGACTTGGCACAATATTTTTTCAAGGGACGCTTGACTGACACTTCCATTAGTATTGTGATTAGCGACCAAGACCATCAACACATCAAGGACTATTTAAGCCAATATTTGAAAAAAGACGAGATGCAATTCATCATTGTAAAAAATGATATGTCTCATATCTTCGAAATCAGTGCCGCACTGGCACAGAATCGGATTATTTGTCTTTCTGGGGATAGATATTTGGAAAACACAAAATGCATGGAAGCGGAACTTTTGGGAAAAACAGCAAAATTCCCGATGGGACCTTTTCACTTGGGAAGTCGATTGGACGTTCCAGTGATGTTCGTCTATGTGATGCGCGAGCCTAAACGTCACTATCATCTCTATGCAAGACGTGTGGAAATCAAATCAAGAAATGCACAGGATTCACTTGAAAAATACACGCAAAGTGTCACTGAAATAGTTAATAAATATCCCTTGCAATGGTTTAATTTTTACGACTTTTGGGATGATGCCAAATAACAATTTACTGAAAGAACCCATCATTGACGCAGCAGCCATAAAAAAACTGCTTCCACATCGCGAGCCCATGCTTATGGTTGATGCTTTAACATATTTTGATGGCAAAAAAGCCATTGCTCAATTGACGGTTTTAGCAACAAATATCTTTGTTGAAAATAAAAAATTTGCCGAAACAGGATTGATAGAACACATGGCACAAACCGCAGCATTGATGACTGGATATAAATATCAAAGTAAAAATGTACCAGTTAAGGAAGGATTTATCGCAACCATAAAAAATTTGAAAATCGAAACGTTGCCAACCACAAACGACACCATTTCAACCGAAGCGGAAATCACATACGAAATGGCAAATATGACCAATGTGACTTTGGTATCCAAAATAGAAAACGAACTATTGGCTTCAGCTGAAATGACTTTGGTCTTAAAGACAAACGAATGAAAACGCTCTCATTTAAACATCAAATATCTGTTCGATTCAATGAAGTTGATTCCTTGGCGATTGTCTGGCATGGTCACTATATTTCTTATTTTGAAGAAGCTCGTGAAGCCTTTGGAAAACACTTCGGAATATCCTATCTCGATATTAAAAGCGAAGGTTATGCAGTTCCTATCGTGAAAACGTCGACCGAACATTTACGTCCCTTAAAATATGGCGAAGTGATGACAGTTGAAGCCAAATTCATAAACACAAGAGCCGCCAAAATCATCTTTCATTACCTTATTAAGAACGAAGCTGACGAGATTGTCTGCAAAGGAGAAACAACACAGGTTTTTACAGCTGTTAACACTGGTGAAATGTCCTTATCCAATCCTGAATTTTTCAAAATCTGGAAACAAAAACACGATTTATTGGATGCTTAAAACCTATTTGTCATATAACAACATTATATCATCACTTGGTTTTGATAGCGAATCGGTTGTGGATGCCATCGCCGAAGAGAAAACAGGTGTTGCTATCATTGATGACAAATGCCTTTTTCACACTCCAATTTGCGCAGCGATTATAGACAAAAATCAACTTCGAAAAGCTTCAAAAAAATTAAATCTGAATGACGATTACACACGTTTGGAAGAGATGATGATTCTATCATTGGATTCAGTAATCAAAAAATCTCATGTCGAATTAAATGAAAAAGTTGGACTCATAATTTCCACCACAAAAGGCAATATCGACGTATTGGAAGTTGATTCAAAGTTTCCAAAAAAACGCGCTTATTTGAGTGAATTGGGAATCATTATCAAAAATCATTTTGGTTTTAAAGACGATGCCATTATTGTTTCCAATGCTTGTATTTCTGGCGTATTGGCAGTTTCCGTTGCCAATCGATACATTCAGCAAGGGATTTATAAACACATCTTTATCGTCAGTGGCGATTTGGTAACGGAATTTGTGATTTCAGGTTTTAATTCGTTTCAAGCCTTGAGCCCAACGCCTTGCAAACCCTATTCGAGCAATCGTTCAGGGATTAATCTTGGAGAGGTTGCGGCATCTGTCCTAGTAACTTCTGATAAAAATAAGTTGGCTAAAGAATCGGTTGAACTATTGTCCGACGCAACCTACAATGACGCCAACCACATTTCCGGACCTTCAAGAACAGGAGAAGGTTTGGTACGAAGTATTTCCAAAGCAATGCAAGATGCTTCTTTAACAAGTGAAGACATTGATTTCATTTCAGCCCATGGCACAGCCACACCTTTTAATGACGAAATGGAAGCAATTGCCATAAATCGTTTAGGTCTTCAGGACATTCCATTGAATAGTTTAAAAGGTTATTTTGGGCATACTTTGGGTGCTTCTGGATTGCTGGAAACCATCGTCGGAATGCACTCTTTACATCGAAACACCTTATTTGCTTCCGAAGGATTCGACACATTAGGCGTTTCACAAACAATCAATATCATCGAAAAAACCACTAAAAAAGACATATCTATATTCCTTAAAACGTCATCGGGATTTGGTGGCTGCAACACAGCCGCATTTTTTAAAAAAGTAACTACATGACCAAAAAAACCATCAGAGCGATTGATGCTTTGCAAGAAGCACAAAAAATAGCCTTTGCACCTTTTATTTTTCAAACAACCGTTTCCTTGCGAAGGTTGGGTGTTTTCAACCTGATTTTTGATAAACGAGATAACGGTGGACTTACGATTCCGGAAATCTCAAAGACCTTGTCCGTGAGCGAATATGGATTGGGAGTTTTGCTGGAAATTGCCGAAAGCTACGACATCGTTACAAAAGATGAACAAGGTAAATTTGAACTGACCAAAACCGGTTATTTCCTTAATTACAATAAAACCGTTGAGGTCAATCTGAATTTCACAAACGACGTCTGCTATCAAGGATTGTTTCATCTGAATGATGCCATCAAAACTGGAAAACCGGAAGGTTTGAAAGAACTCGGCAAATGGGACACAATTTATGATGGTTTATCGCAATTGACGACAGAAGTCCAGAAATCTTGGTTTGAATTTGACCATCATTATTCGGATGGGATATTTGAAGAAGCACTCAATCGTGTTTTCAAAAACCAGCCACAGACTCTCTTTGATATTGGAGGAAACACAGGGAAATTTGCACTACAATGTTTAAATTATGATGACAATGTGGAGGTCAATATTTTCGATTTGCCAGGCCAACTTAAAAAAGCATTGACAAATATTAAAAATGAAGGGTTTGGTGAACGTGTTGTTGGTCATGAAATCAATTGGCTTCACGATAATCCTCAAATTCCAATAGGAGCTGATGTCATTTGGATGAGCCAATTCCTCGATTGTTTTTCAGAGGATGAAATCATCAAAATCCTAAAAACATGTGTGACTTCCATGGATTCGGAAACGGAAGTTGTCATTATTGAAACCTTCACAGATAGACAGAAGTTTGATAATGCAAAATTTGTTCTGGAAGCCACTTCGCTCTATTTCACAGTCATGGCCAATGGGAATAGTAAAATGTACAATTCTACTGTTTTCAAAAAATTGATTACGAAAGCAGGTTTAAGCATTACGGAAGACCTTGCAATTGGTGATTTTCATACGATGTTGGTTTGTAAAAAATAAATTGGTTTGAACAAAAAGTATCACATACAGTCCTTTTGCCATATCAAAAATCAAACAATTTCATTAAACGGAAACACGATTTTTTATAATGATGATGAGGTGTTTTCGAGTTTTATCAAATCTGCAGCGATTCATCTCGAAACGAATTATCCGAAATTCTACAAAATGGATAATTTGAGCAAACTCGCATTTTTGGCTGCTGATATATTGTTGAAAGAAAGCAGCCTTCTTTCTAAAAATTCTGAAAATATAGCCATTGTTTTGTCCAATAAAGCGTCCAGTTTAGATACGGACAGGAAGCATCAAATTTCAATTTCAGACAAAGATAATTACTACCCAAGCCCTTCAATTTTTGTCTATACTTTACCGAATATCTGCATGGGCGAAATCAGTATCAAACACGAACTGCATTCGGAAAATACTTTTTTAATTTTTGATGAATTCAATGCAAATCATCTTCATATCAATGCCGATTTTTTACTGAAACACAATAAGGCAGACAAGGTGCTTTGTGGTTGGGCAAATTTTGATGATAAAAATTACGAAGCTTTCTTATATTTGGTGTCGGAAAATGGTAATATTGCACATCTTCCAGAGGAGATTGAGCGATTATATCAAATAAAATGAAAGTCCAAATGACGGAATTAAAGAACGAACTCAAAGAAAAAATCATAGAAATATTGAATTTAGAAGATATCTCCATTTCAGATATTGACGATACTGATGCGCTTTTTGGAGATGGCTTGGGATTGGATTCCATCGATGCCTTGGAATTGATTGTGATGTTGGACAAAGACTTCGGCATCCAATTGACAGACCCAAAAGAAGGCAAGGAGATTTTCAAATCCATATCGGTTTTAGCCGCTTATATTGACGAACATAGGTCGAAATAAAATCCAGAACATAGGAGTTGCCATCACTGGAATGGGAATCATTTCAGCTATTGGGAACAACCTTGAGGAGAACAGGCAAGCTCTACTTTCTTCCAAATCTGGAATTGACGATTTAAAACACATCAAATCAAAACAGGCTTCTCAAATCAAAGTTGGAGAAATTGATTTTACTAATGAGGAACTCATCGCCATTCTTCAACTCCCAAAAAATAACAACTTTACAAGGACCACTTTATTGGGATTGTTCGCTTCCAAAGAAGCAGTTGCCAACGCAAATATCTCACACGATAAAAGCATAAAATCAGGTTTTATTTCTGCGACTTCTGTTGGCGGAATGGACATGACCGAAAAGCATTTTAAGGAATTTCAAACCGAACCCGAAGCACAAAAATATATTGCAAGTCACCATTTAGGCGACGGTACACAAAAAATAGCAGACGAACTCGGAATTACCGATTTTGTGACTAGCATAAGCACAGCGTGTTCATCAGCCGCAAATGCCATTATGCTCGGTGCACGATTGATAAAGGCTGGAAAATTAGACCGCGTCATCGTCGGAGGAACTGATGCTTTATCAAAATTTACAATCAACGGTTTCAAAACCTTGATGATACTTTCCGACGAAGCTTGTGCTCCTTTTGATGCCAACCGTAAAGGTTTAAATCTTGGTGAAGCCGC
>JBBSLN010000145.1:0-5850 GCA_038255205.1 Flavobacteriales bacterium | reverse complement strand
CGGTTCAATGCATTGAGTCGAACGTATCATTACAGGATTTCAAACAAGAAGAATGTATTCAATAGTGATTTTGCTTACCATGTTTATTTTTCTTTGGACGTAGAAAAAATGAATGAAGCTTGTGAAATTTTATTACAGTATAAAGATTTTCAATGCTTTTCTAAAAGCAATACCGACGTAAAAACGTATCATTGTGATATTAAAGAGGCCTATTGGAAACTTGAAAATGATGAATTAATTTTTACAATTACAGCTGACCGTTTTTTAAGGAATATGGTTCGGGCGATTGTTGGTACCTTAATAGAAATTGGCTTGGGAAAAATGGAAGTTGATAAATTGCACGATATCATTATATCGAAAAACAGGAGCGAAGCCGGGTTTTCCGTGCCAGCTCAAGGGTTGTTTTTGACTGAAAGTGTGTCTCCGGATAATTTGCGAATTGTTTAATTTTGTAGGCTGGAAGCTAGAGGCTCGAAGCTCGAAGCTAGGAGTCGGAAGTTAGAATTATGAAATTTCAAAACCATAGACTATAAATCATAAACCATAAACCTTGAACCTGAAACATTGAACCTGAAACCACAAACAGATTAATGGCAAAAAAACCTAATAACATATATGACGTATCCTTGTTCAAAAGACTGATACAATATATAGGCCCATACAAACTTGTGTTTTACAGCACTCTTGTTTTTGTACTTGGCTTGGCTGTTTTTGGAGTTTTACGCCCAAAAGTTTTACAGGTAGCTATTGATACAAAAATAGCCATTCAAGAGTACGATGGCTTTATGTATTACATCATCTTAATGGTCGTGTTGCTCATATTGGAAGTGGTTTGCAATCTCTTTTTCATTTATTATGCAACTTGGTTGGGACAGTCAGTGGTAAAGGATGTTAGGGTAAAGTTGTTTAAACACATTATGAGTTTCAAAATGAAGTATTTTGATAATTCCTCTGTTGGTGTTTTGGTGACGAGAACTGTTACTGATATGGAAAGGATTGCTGATGTTTTCGGTGATGGATTGTTCATGATTTTTAGTGATTTACTTAAAATGGTCGCCATCGCTGGAATGATGCTTTATATGAATTGGTCTTTGGCATTGATTGTTTTCATCACAATGCCAGTAATTATTTATGCAACCAATATTTTTCAGAAATACATGAAAATGGCCTTTGAGGATGTTAGGAATGAAGTTTCCAATTTGAACTCATTTGTCCAAGAGCGTGTGACTGGAATGAAAATCCTTCAACTGTTCGCTCGTGAAGAAACAGAATATAAAAACTTCAAGGAAATAAATGAGCGTCATAAAAAAGGATGGCTTAAAACCGTTTGGTACAATTCCATTTTCTTTCCAATTGCCGAATTTTTATCGTCTATCACTTTAGGTCTTGTCGTTTGGTATGGAGGATTGAACGTCGTTCTTGATGAAACAGCTTCGTTGGGAGAATTGACAGCATTCATTATGATGATTCCTATGTTGTTCAGACCATTAAACCAGATAGCCAATAAATTCAATACACTCCAAATGGGAATGGTCGCTGCTAATCGTGTGTTTGCAGTATTGGATACCGATTCTCATATTGATGATGTAGGAATGATTGAAGCACCACAGTTTAAAGGAGATATTAAATTTGAAGATGTGCATTTTTCTTATGTCCAAGATGAGGAAGTTTTGAAAGGAATTTCATTGGAAGTATATTCAGGTCAAACCGTCGCTATCGTTGGTGCGACTGGCGCAGGAAAATCCACCATTATCAATTTATTGAACCGTTTTTATGATATCCAAAAAGGAACTATCAAGATTGATGGCACCGACATTAAGGATATTTCATTGAAATCGTTACGAAATCAAATTGCAGTTGTTTTGCAGGATGTTTTCCTATTTGCAGATACGATTTTGAACAACATCACGCTGAATTTCAAAGATATTACTGAAGAACAAGTCCATCAAGCCGCAAAAGACATTGGGATTCATGATTTTATTATGAGTTTGCCTGGCGGTTATAATTATAACGTCAAGGAACGTGGCGCTATGCTGTCCTCAGGACAGCGACAACTGATTTCATTTTTACGTGCTTATGTGACGAATCCGAGTATTTTAGTATTGGATGAAGCGACTTCTTCAGTAGATTCTTATTCTGAACAGTTAATTCAAGACGCTACCGATAAAATTACAAAAGGACGAACTTCCATCGTCATAGCGCATCGATTGGCAACTATCAAAAAAGCCGATAGCATTATTGTGATGGATTCTGGCGAGATTGTTGAGCAAGGCACTCATAAAGAATTGTTGAAGAAAAAAGATGGTTATTATAGGAACTTATATGAAGTTCAGTTTATCAAGGAGGAGCAAAATCTTGTAAATTGACCACTCCATATAATAGCATTAAGACCAATAATCCTATTGAAAAAATTATATATCCCATTATAAAAATCGGAATAAATAATAAAATTTTTACCGTCAATTGTTTTCCGCTTAACGAGAAAAGTTTTCTATATATGTTGGATTGATAGATGAAATAAGCAACGTAGAGAACGAGAACCATTGATAACATCGCTTTTGGAATAATTACTAAAACAACGATTGAAAGCACACTGGATACTATGGACATCAACGACATGGTGTAAAAGAATATGACAACATGCTCCGTATAATTGTAGCGCTTATTGAAAAACACAATTCTTGACATTAATGCCAGTCCTGGAATTAATAAAAAATATAGTAGAGAATAATATTCAAAAGAAATTTTCACAAAATCAGAATTCATTTTTTCCGCTTTGGAATTCGTATAAATTTGCGGCATTTCAAAATAAGTCATAAAATATTTTTGCACCACAAATAGATAAACTCCTGATAGCGTCAAGGATATAGCAAAAAAACTTAAAGGAGAAATGTACTTTTTTCTTGTTCCAGAAATATAAGTGTCAATTACATCCCATGGCTTCTTGAGTAAGTAAATGAAAGTCTGAATAAATTGATTGTCATAATTGAGAAAGGTTTCAGTAAAATGTTCGAAAAGATTCCGAATTGTTAGTCGATTTCTAATGACTTTTCCGCCGCAAGAATAACAAAAATCAGCGTTTTCGGATAAAGAAGTATGACAATTTTTACAATCCATTAAGTCAAATCTTTAGCGACCAGTTCCATCAATTCATTAATGTCTTTAAACATCACAAACTCTCCGTTTTGGATGTAGGAAATCTGTCCTGTTTCCTCGCTTACTACGAGTGCAAGTGCGTCTGTTTTTTCCGAAATGCCGATGGCTGCGCGATGTCTCAAACCAAAACGCTGTGGAATATTCTGTTCATTGCTCACAGGAAGTATGACCCGAGTTGCCTTTACCGTATTATTCGAGATGATGATAGCACCATCATGAAGCGGACTGTTTTTAAAAAAAATGCTTTCAATAATTGGCTGGGTCACAGTAATATTCATTGCATCACCTGAACTTGTTAAAAAATCTAAATTATTATTGCGCTCAAGTACAATTAAGGCGCCCGTTTTAGTGGAACTCATCCTTTCGCAAGCACTTACAATTGCTGCAATGTCGGTTTCAGTATTATTTTCAGTTTTCAGAAATTTCATCTTACTGAAAAATTTTCGCTGACCACTTAAATTGGTTGACCCCACCATTAATAAAAACTTTCTGATTTCTGGTTGAAATACAACAATCAAAGCGATAATTCCAACTTTCATAAATCCATCAAAAATATTATGGAGCATAAACATGTTTAGGAAAGCGGTCAATTTCCAAATGGCATAAACAATGATAATCCCGATGAAGATATTGATGGCAACTGTTCCCTTCACTAACTTATAGATATAATATAGCAGAATGGCAACAAGGAAGACATCAATAAAATCGATGACTCCAAAATCCCAAAATTTAAGTTTATCCAAGGCTGTGAGGTTTCTGTAAATTTAACAAAATATAGTTAATTAAAAATGTACTCGTCATCTGAAATGATAGCATTCTCCAATTTGATTTCGGAAAGCATTGATTTATAAGTGATATATTCCTGGAACGTCAAATTCTCATAGAATTTTAGATAGACAATTCCCATGATTCTATTCTGAATGGAATCCATGTATTTGAGTTTATTGATAAATTCAGATTTAGTGGTATGTGCAGAATTGATAGTTATGGAATCGTTAGCTTTAAAAAGAATGCTTAATAGATGAGTGGACTCTTTTGCAGGAGTATTTTCATAAATATTATAATTTTCAATAATGGTTTGGTCGATATCATTGTGGTAAATTATATCTGTAAATTCAATGAAACCAAGATTTTTTATGGAAGTGTCATTACAAGTGTAGTAATTTTTTGCTGCCTCATTCTTATGCATTTCGGAATTCCGCTTTTTTTCTTGAAGCATTTGTATGGATGGAATAGCTTGTTTTAATTTCAGTCGTTTGTCAACATTCACTAGCCAATTCGTAGAGATAATAAGGTTCTTCCGGTTGAGTTCAACACTGTCTTTTTCACTTTCATTATAAAAAATATAGGCTGCAGAAATATCCTTTACATCTGTGATATTTGAAGATTTGATTTCCGGTAATTGGATTGATTTTTCTTTACCGCAAGAGAAACAAAGCATCATCACTAAAATTAGGGTGTATTTCATTCTCTATTTAATTTAAACAGTTTATTAATTTGACACATTCCACGGCTTCTTTGACATCATGAACTCTCAAAATTGATGCGCCTTTTTGCAATGCAATGGTATTCAATATGGTTGTACCATTGAGGGCTTCTTTTGATGACAAATTCAAAGGCTTATAAACCATGGATTTTCTCGAAAGGCCAGCCTGTAAGGGCAGTTCCAATATCTTAAAAAGCTCCAATTGATTCAAGAGTTCGTAATTCTGATCAATTGTTTTTGCAAATCCAAATCCAGGGTCAACAATCAAATCCACAATCCCCAAAGTACGAGCGGCAGCAATTCGTTCTGAAAAATAAAATAAAATTTCTTTGAATAGATTATTGTAATTCGCCAATTTTTGCATTGTTTTAGGCGTCCCTTTCATGTGCATCATAATATAAGGCACGTGGAGACTTGCTACTGTTTGGAACATTTTGTCATCCAATTTTCCAGCGGAAATATCATTAATAATACATGCACCGGCTTCAATGCAATTTTTTGCAATCGTACTTCTAAAGGTATCGATGGAAATCAATGCATCAGGAAATTCTTTTACAATCATTTCTATAATTGGAAGTATCCGCCATAATTCTTCAGATTCAGAAATATCTTCAGCATTTGGTCGTGAACTATATGCTCCAACATCTATAAAAGTTGCACCTTCATCAATCATTTCTTTAACGTGATTCAAAACAGAAGATTCGTCCTTATATTTTCCACCGTCATAAAAGGAGTCGGGGGTGAGATTGAGAATTCCCATCACTTTAGGAGTGGAGAGGTCTATTAGTTGTCCTTTACAATTAATTGTCATAATTTCTTGCCACGAATACACGAATGTTATATCGCTTCATTTTCTTTGTATATAGAATTAAGCTGAATTAATTTAAATTCAATATTTTTAGCAATTATACAGAAAAACATTCGTGTATTCGTGGCCATTGGTTTTGAACTTTAAACTATTTAGGCGAAATTTACGCAAAATAATATTTTTAGATGCCAAATACCTCTCAACAATACGATGCTGTCATTGAAATATGCCGAACGCTTTTCATAAATAAGATGACCGATTACGGAAGTGCTTGGCGGATTTTGAGATTACCCTCTTTAACGGACCAGATTTTCATAAAAGCGCAACGTATTCGAGGGTTGCAACAAAACAGCGTCCGTAAGGTTGATGAAGATGAAGCGAGTGAATTTATAGGAATCAT
>JBBSLN010000144.1:0-5878 GCA_038255205.1 Flavobacteriales bacterium | reverse complement strand
TTCGATAATTTTCAAAGATTTTTCAAATTCTGTGGAAAAAATTGAAGGGGACTGGAAAACACCGCCAGAATATGAGAACCTTTCAAATTCAATTTCAACTGCGATAAGAAAGACTATTGAATTAGAAAGGTCTAAATTGAATACATAACTTGTGCTGACACGGTGGATTAGCTACCAGCCCGCCAACTCGTTCTGGCGGGTTGTTGCGTCTGATATTATCTAGAAAATCCTTCCACGCCCAAAAGCGTTGCAGGTGGGATTTTCCAGCGGAGTTTTGTGCTTTTAAAGGCTCGTGTGTGAGACATCCAATGGCTCATACACATCAACGTAGCGCTAAACTCAATAAAAATCTAAACATCAATGAAAAGACTACTTCTTTCTTTTTTAATATTGACTCTTTTTGCGTGCAATTCGGAATCAAAAGTGGACACAAAAAAGAAAGCTGAAATTAAAAAAAGCAATACTGACAAAATACGTGTTTTAAATTTTGGCTCGGTTCATCTGAGCGGAAGTACAGACGCTCATTCTTCTATTACTGACGTAAACAATCCAAAAGTTAAAGCAGACATAAAGAAAATAGTTGACCAATTGGTAAAATTTAAGCCAACTATAATATGTGTAGAAATACCGCCAGAAAGCACAGAGTTTATAAACGAAACCTATCAGAAATATATAACTGACCAAACTAACAGAATTAATTATTCTGAGGAGGTTAATGTAATTGGACTTGAAGTCGCTCGTTTGAGTGGAACGAAAAAAATATACGGAATTGATAACCCAATTGGTTTTGATTACCCTAGTCTCATTGAAATGGCTAATAAAAACTCATCAGATAGCCTATATGTTCAAAACATTATGGATAGTTATGAAACTCTAAACAAAAAGCCACTATTTGAGCAGTTTAGCATAGTAAATACAAAAAAGTATAAAATGGAAACATTTGACCTATATAATTTTCTAGCAACAATGCACAATCCAAATAATTTTGAAGGTTCGGATATAATAGCAGAATTCTACAAAAGGAATTTGAGAATGTACACGAATTTTTCAGATATTCCTCTAACAAAGAACGACAGGGTTTTAATTATTATGGGAGCAACTCACACAGCATATTTTGATATATTCATTGGAAATAGCCCTAAATATATTATGGAAAATACAGCGGAATATACAAACTACACGGAAAAGAACTAAGCACACATAGGTTACAACTAATTGCTGGTTTTAGCCGATTTACGAAAGTCCTCGCGGACTTTCTATATGTGATTTATTTACTAACTTTAGTACTTAAAACACGCAATCAATCTTATACAATAACACCTTGCCCACAATTATGAATAAAATCCGAGAACAAATAGTATTGATTATTTTTCTGACAATTACTTTTAACGGATTTTCACAAGACGTTGAATTTTTCAATGCAGATGGATTTTTCTCTATTGGTACACAAATGAATAGAACTGCATCAATAACCCTTTTCGATGTGAATCAAGATGGAAATTTAGATGCCCTTGTTGCAAACGGCAGACATTGGGCAGAACAAAATTATATTTATTACGGCGACGGAAATGGAGGTTTTAAAATAGCTCAACCTATTGGAAAACTCCTTGACGCTTCCTATTCCGTAAAAAGTGCCGACTTCAATAATGACGGATTTATGGACATAGCTGTAGCCAACGATAATATTCCCAATAAAATATATTTTGGTTCTGCAAATGACCTATTTGATAAGGAAATTTCTTTTGGGTCAATATCACCTTCACGAAATCTAGAAATAGCCGATATTGATATTGATGGAGATTATGACCTAATACTCTCAAATAGAAAAGCCATAAACGAAATCTGTCTAAATGATGGAAAAGGAAATTTTGAAAATATTATCACTTTTGGAACCGATTCTGACCAAACAATTCAAACAAAAATTTTAGATATAAACAAAGACGGATTTTTGGATTTAATTACAGCAGAAAGACAGAGTAAAAATAAAATTTATCTAAATGACGGAAAACAGAATTTTTCAAAAGTAATAGAATTTGGCAACGATGAAGATGAAACCCGCTCTATTGACGTCGGAGATTTTGACAATGACGGATTTGTGGATGTTGTTGCAGGAAATTTAGGTTCAAAAAATAGCATTTATTTTAGCGACAAAAATTTGACTTTTAAGCGAGTTTTCAATTTCAAAATAGAACGTCAGACTTCATCTATTAAAGTAGCTGACTTAAATCAAGATGGATATTTAGACATAGTTGAGGGAAATTCAGAAGAACGAAATTATGTTCATTTAGGTCAAAAAAATGGCACGTTTAAAGAAATTGGTCTTCGAGAAGACCTAAAAGACGATACTTATAACATAGAAATAGGTGATTTAAATAATGATGGATTTCCAGATATTGTAGAATCGAATTCTGGAACTTGGAATTTATATTACAGAACTCAGAAAAAATAACTGTGGACACACCGTATATATGCCACCAGCCCGACAAATCGTTCTGAGTTGTTGGGTCTGTCCCTATCTGGAAAATTCTTCCACGCCCAAAAGCGTGGCAGGTGGAATTTTCTAGCGGATTTTTGTATTTTTAATGGTTCGTGTGGGAGACACCTGTCTGCCGACAGGTAGTCGCAACGGCTCAAACACATCAACGCTGGCAACAACTAAAACAAACATCGTGAAAAAATTCAACATCATTTTACTAACTGCACTTTTAAGTATATTAAGTTGCAAAACAAAACAGAAAATACCGAATATTGAGTATTCTAAAGAAGTCGTTTCGCAACCAATTCCATTTGCAGAAGGAATAATATCAACAGCAGAAAACAGCGAATTTGAATTGACATTTTCTACCAACGGACTTAGAACATATTTTTCCAGAAGAATACCAGAAGGAAAACAAATGATTTATGTTAGTGATTTTGTAGATGGCAAATGGTCAAAGCCAAAACTTGCTGATTTCTCAAATAATAGAGATGAAACAGCACTGATTACACCTAATGGAAAATTCCTATTTTTTGGTTCAGAACGTCCCATTCCTAACCAACCGAATAGAGGGAATTTTGATATGAATATTTGGATGATGGAAAATACCGAAAATGGATGGAGCGAACCAAAGCCATTGCCTGAACCAATAAACGCAGTTCAGATAGAAAACGAAGAATGGCCATCATCAAATAATAATTTCCTTTTTACGAACGATAACGAAACATTCTATTTCACAACAATGAAACGTGGAACGAAAACAATAAAACTTTATGAAACTAAATTCAATGGAAAAGATTTTTCTGAACCAAAGGCGATAGAAGGAATTTGGGATGATGAAAAATATTGGGTTTATTCGGCAGTAATTTCGCCCGATGGAAATTATTTGGTTTTCAATTCTTTTGATGCGCCAGGCGGAACAGGTGGTGAAGATATTTTTGTTTCTAAAAAAAAAGAAAATGGGTGGAGCAAAGCCAAACCAATTGGGCAAATGGTCAATACAAAAGATGAAGAAAGCAGCCCGAGGTTTTCAAGAGACGGTAAATACTTCTTTTTCAGTCGAGCAGAGAATTTAGGGAATTATGAATATGGCGAATGGAGTATTTTCTTTGTCGAAACAGATTATCTGAATTTGGACAAATTGAGTGAATAAAAACGTTGCCTAACTGCGTGAGCAAATCACCAGCCCGACACCCCTTTCTGGGGTTGCTGGGCCTGTGCTTATCTGGAAAATTCTCGGGAAACGAGCGAAGCGAACTGGCGAAGCAATTTTCCAGCGGAGTTTTGTGCTTGTAATGGTTCGTGTGTGAGACACGCCACAGCTCATACACATCAATGTTGGCGGCAATTAAAACTCACTAAAAATCAGATGGAATGGAAAGTTTAAACCAAAATATAGAGAATCATTATCTCAAAGAAGGACTTTACGAAGATATCATCAATGGACTTAAAGAACAAAATATTGGTCTTGATAATGTAAAGAGGTCTGACATTGCAGGTGCTGATGAGTTTCATGTACGTGGAGCAAAAGTCTCTGAAGAGCTTGCCAATATTGTTGAATTATATGGACTTAATGTTTTGGACGTCGGCTGCGGATTAGGAGGGCCCTGTAGAATGCTTGCAGATGAATACAATTGTCAGACTACAGGAATAGACCTTAGTAATGAATACATAAGAACAGCCAATAAATTATCTGAACTCGTAAATCTTAGTAATAAAACAACTTTTATACAAGGAGACGCTACTCAACTCCCATTTGAGGACAATAGTTTTGATGTTGTCTGGACACAACACGTTCAAATGAATATTCCAGATAAGAAGAAGTTTTATTCAGAAATAAATAGAGTATTGAAAACAGGTGGACATTTTCTTTTTTACGATATCCTAAAAAAAGGAAATGGAGAAGTTAATTATCCAATGCCTTGGGCAAGTAATGCAAATCTTAGTTTCTTGTTCAAAGCAGAGGAAATGGATGAATTGTTGAAAGAGTTTGGTCTAACAGAATTACAAACCGCTAATCAAACCCAAGCAGGAATCGATTTTTTTGACACTCTCGTTGCGAGACTTAAAGAATTTGGACCTCCCTTAATGGGACTGAACGTCCTTATGGGTGATACGACAAAGCCAAAACTATTGAATCTTCTAACCCATTTGAAGAGTGGTGAACTTGAACTCAAAAGTGGCGTATATAAAAAATAATCGTTGAATTTTTAGCTCGAAAATAATGCTAGCGGCTAACAACAACTGAGTTAAAATCTAAATAAATTTTCCCCCCGCTAGCTCGTCCCGATAGCTATCGGTAGCATCAAGTGCCCACAAACATAAGCAAATCATAGACTACACCATTGTTGGTGTTTTTCACTTACAATCCATAAGCCCAACCGTTAAAACGAGGCTAAAATAGCATTAAGCTTATATTAATAAAAACGACGACCAGCATAAGATAAATATAATCAGCAAGAAAGTGTGGGCAGTGAAAGTGAAGATGAAGAAAAAAATTAGTATAGCATAGGTGGTGATGGGCACAACAAACTGGATGAAGGTCATGGTTAGTGGAACTTTGAAGCATAGATTCCTAAAAGCACAAACCATACAGTCTGATGGTTTTTTTGTTTTATGACAACCAGAATAATCGACCCATTAGCACAAAAAGCTCTCAAAGTGTGCTTACCTTTGCAAAAACCATAAAGCACGCATCACAATGGCAAATACTATCAAAGACCAACAGGATATTTTGGATAAATTGAATATCCAAAAATTGCATCCCATGCAGAAAGAAGCCATTGCGGTAATCGCATCGACGACCAATACGATATTGTTATCCCCAACAGGAACTGGTAAAACCTTGGCGTTTTTATTGCCATTACTCGATAGCCTCGACCCAACGAACCTAGAGGTCCAAGCACTGATTATTGTGCCATCGCGCGAATTGGCCATCCAGATAGAGCAAGTCGCCAGAGATATGGGGTCCGGATTTAAGGTCAATGCCGTGTATGGTGGCAGACCGATGTCTAAAGATAAAATAGAAATCAAGCATACGCCCGCTATTTTAATAGGAACTCCCGGTCGTATTCTGGACCATTTTGACGCGGATCGTTTTTCTAAAGTAAGTATCAAAACCCTTATTTTAGATGAATTTGACAAATCACTCGAAGATGGTTTTGAGGAAGAAATGAAAGCGATTATCGGTCAATTGCCTAGTATTAATAAGAGGATTCTCACCTCTGCCACTCAAGGTGTTAAGATACCTAGTTTTGTGCGTTTGAACAAGCCTACAATCGTAGATTATTTAACGGTAAAAAGAACATCTACATTGGCCATTAAAACGGTGGTGTCCCAAACGAAAATAAAACTACCTGCCTTATTGGAATTGTTACAGCACATCGGCAACCATCAAGGCAT
>JBBSLN010000143.1:0-5891 GCA_038255205.1 Flavobacteriales bacterium | reverse complement strand
GGTCGGTAACGAAGTCATGTACAGAAAAGACTTGACGGAAGACGAACTGTTGACCTTCATGCACCGCGTAAAAGAGGCTTTGCCGAATATTCCTATGGGATACGTCGATGCATATTATGAATTTTCCCATCGACCAAGAATCACGGAGGCCTGTGATGTGATATTGACGAATTGTTACCCGTATTGGGAGGGCTGTCATATTCAGGACTCCTTGGGACACATGCAACAAATGTTTGGACAGGCATCGGATGCTGGCGGTGGTAAAAAAGTAATCATTACAGAAACAGGATGGCCAAGTGAAGGCGGAAGTTTAAAAGGCGCATTTTCATCTCGTGAGAACGCTATGAAATATTTCATTAATTCACAAGCATGGTCGCGCAAAGAAAATATAGATATATTTTATTTTTCATCATTTGATGAATCATGGAAGGTGGGAGCAGAAGGAGATGTCGGAGCTTATTGGGGACTCTGGGACAAACATGAAAAATTAAAGTTTTAATTAAAATACATAGAATGAATTATTCTGAAGTACTGAATATCGCTATTGGAAATGCAATTTGTTATTCCGGATTTAGGGAAGGTCAGCAGCCAGGAGGGAAATATCCATCCTATGAAGAAATAAAAGAAGACCTTTTGATTCTTAAAGATAATTGGAAATACTTGCGTCTTTATGATTGCGACGCTCATACAGACACGGTTTTAGAAGTCATTAGAAAGGAAAGACTGGATTTCAAAGTGATGTTGGGAGCCTACATCGTGGCAGAAATGAATAATCAGGGTTGTCCTTGGGGCGGAAACTATTCCGAAGAAGAACTCATTCACAACAAAGCTAAAAATTTATATCAGATTCAAAAGTTAATTCAAATAGCCAACGATTATCCCACGATTATTTTCTCATTATCAGCGGGAAATGAAGCATGTGTTGATTGGACAGATCATTATGTGCCAGTTGAAAATGTTATTAAGTATGTAAGGATGATAAAAGCAGGAGCAAAGCAACCTGTAACTTTTTGTGAAAATTACGTGCCATGGTTAAATAAATTAAAACCTCTGGTGGATGAAGTGGATTTTATTTCTATCCATACCTATCCTGTATGGGAATACAAGAATATTCACGAGGCCATCGAATGTACCAAGCAGAACTATTATGCCGTCGCCGACACCTTCCCAAACAAGTTGGTAATTATTACAGAAGCGGGATGGGCCACAAAATCAAATGGAAAAGGGATCCATCGACATAATGTGAATGAAGAATTACAAAAGATTTACTATAACGATTTGATGGAATGGTGTGACCAAGACGATATATTGACCTTTGTTTTTGAAGCATTTGACGAACCATGGAAGGGTTCTTCAGATGACCATGAACCCGAAAAGCATTGGGGGCTATTTAAAGTGGATAGAACACCAAAATTGGTCATGAAGAAGAATTTACAATTGGAAAATGCGAAACAAGCATCTTGTTAAATACAATATTTCGTTAAATTTATTGTAGTTATTACTATTTCAAGTCTATTAAAATGGTTGCAAATTACTGTAAAACTTTTTAATGCACTACAATATTAAAATTCACCACTACATTACCACTACGATTTCGATGTAGTAATTTTTTATGTTTAATTTATTTTGTGAAATCATTAGTCAATTATTCAAATATTAGCTTTAAAGTTTGATTAATTCACAAAAAAAAGGTTTTATTTTTAAGGTGTATATTTTTTGTAGTGGTTTTTATTAGGTATTTCTCAAAACATTAAGCTTATTTTTATTGTTTAATTAATCTAACAATAATCTAATACTCGTTTATTATGAAAAAAATTTACTTATTGGTTGTTTTAATGACAACTTCGTTGGGGTATGCCCAAACGTTCCCTCTCGACTTTTCAGATCCTTTGGATGCTATGGAAGGTGTTAATGGATGCACATTCGAATTTGCTCAAGATGCAGGGAATGATGTAGCCTCAATAGCAGGTAGTGGTCAGAATTTTGATTTCGCAAAACTGGCGTTGGCACAAAATTTAGATTTATCCGATGATAATAACAATACCATCACATTTAGGGTAAAACCTACCGCGGACTATGGTACGAGAACACATCTATTGAAATTTGAAAGTGGTACAGGGCCAAATACTGAACTCCCATTTACAACAACTGGAACGAATTGGCAAAACATTAGCCTCAATTATGGTCCTGGATTGGGTAATTATAGTCTTCTGGTACTTTTTACTGATTTCAATAACGCTCAGGTGGGAACTTATTTGTTCGATGATTTTGCCGGAGGTACCAACGTCCCACCATCAACAGCAGCAACGCCAGATGGTCCAGCACCAACACCAAGTACGCCTGATGCCTCTGTATTCAGATTGTACGGAGATACAGGTACTTATAGCAATAATATGGTTTATGACTATAGTTTTGGAACCCTATCAGGTGAACCAGATTTGGATGATACAGATCAAGTAAACAAAGCATTGAAATTTGATTTTAGTGTTGCGGGTTGGGGCTCAGGTCAAAACAATTCAACAAACGTATCGACCGCACAATTTGTACATTTTGATTATTGGGCAACCAATGCCACAGACTTCAAATTATTTTTGATTAGTAAGACTGGATCTGCTGCTACCGTTGAAACCACGTACGAAGTTGGCACAGCGGAGGCAATTGTTCTGGAAACCTGGACGAGTGTTACAATTCCTATTGCAAATTTTACGGGTCAAGGTTTTGATGTCAATAATTATCTTCAGTATAAATATGATGTAACTTCCGTTAGACCAGGTATTGTTTATATAGACAATCTATATTTTTCAGATGTACCTCCAACAGCTTTGTCTGTAAATGAAGCAGAGTTATTAGGGTTTAAAATTTATCCGAATCCATCCCAAGACAACTGGACTATTAAAAGCAATAGTTTAGTGACATCAGTACAATTATTTGATATTTTAGGAAAACAAGTATTAAGTTTAAATCCAAATGTGTCTCTAGTTAATATAGACGGTTCTGATTTATCGAAAGGATTATATTTTGCTAGAATAAATTCAAATGGCAATGTTAATACGATTAAGTTGATAAAAAATTAACCAACCTTTTTTTAATATAAATAAAGAGTGTATTTTTATCAATGCACTCTTTGTTGTTTTTTAAACTATGGTAACCTTAAAGCAATTAGCCCAAAAACTTAACGTATCAGTTTCGACCGTTTCCAAAGCTTTACATGAAAGCGATGAAATCGGTAAAGATACTATTAAACGGGTCAAAGCATTGGCGAAGGAACTCAATTATCAACCTAACAAGGTGGCATTGAGTCTTAAAAGCAATAAGACAAAAACAATAGGTGTCATCATTCCTAACATACTTAATCACTTTTTTGCGAAAGTCCTTAATGGAATCGAAGAAGAAGCAACCAAAAAAGGATATGACATAATCATCTGTATTAGTAATGAATCTTATACCAAAGAATTGCAGAGTTTAGAAGTCTTGGGTAATGGTAGTGTTGACGGATTTATCATTTCCATCGCTGAAGAATCACAAATTAAAAACCAAACCCAGCATATCGAAAGCGTCCTACAGCAAGATTTACCGATTGTCATGTTCGATAGAGTTTCAGAAGCAGTTGATTGTGATAAGGTTATTATCGATGATTTTGGAGCAGCTTATGAAGCAACCAAGCATCTTTTGAATGAAGGAAGAAAACAAATAGTTTTGTTGAGCAATATTGAAGAATTGAGCGTCGGGAAATTACGTGTCAATGGCTACTTAAGAGCGTTGGAAGATGATTCGAACTATAAGAATAAATCGTTAATGGTTCATATTGGTAAGAATGACAACATAGAGGAGTGTATCGAAACCCTATTTGAACAGACTCCAAAGATTGATGGTATAGTATCAATTGACAATACCACTGGAGTTGTCGCGCTTCACAAGGCCTTAAAAAGAGGGCTGAAAATACCAAAGGACTTATCAATCATCGGTTTTTCTGATGAAAATGTCTTGCCTTTTACAGACCCCAAATTATCAACCATCTCACAGCACGCCATCGATATTGGTAAAGCGTCTGTTGATTTGTTGTTGGAACGCCTAAAAAATGGCTCTACAATCAAATCCAAGGTAAAGACCATCAAAACCAATTTGGTATTGCGAGGTACAACCAAATAACACACTTACAATTTAAATCCAATTAAGAATAAAGTTCTTATCTTCTTCATAAGCGTCAATTTGTTTGCCGTTGAATCTTTAGTTTCGTAAATGAATCCACAAAATCAATTTTTTATGAAAAAATATACGCTTACAATTGCAATCATGTGTTTCGTGGTGCTGTCTTCCTGTAAATCCAAAACGGAATTGAAAATGGATGAACGAAATGAACAACAAAAAGAAAAAGTTCACACGCAGGACACCGTCATGACAGCCATTGGCGAGTTGATACTCCCTGCCCCTTACGCCACCGAATCTGTCCGCAATAGCACCAGCATGGTAGATTGGCCAGAAAACACCATGCCCAAAGCACCTGAAGGTTTTACGGTGACTAAATATGCCGATGGCTTTGATAATCCACGTTGGTCCTATTACGCACCTAATGGCGATTTGTTCGTGAGTGAAGCCTCAACAGGAAAAAGCAAAGGAAAAATAACCTTATTACGAGATAAAAACAATGACGGCAAATTTGAAGCTAGAGAAACCTTCCTCGAAGATTTAAACCAACCCTTTGGAATGTTGGTCATAGGTACTTCTTTTTATGTAGCGAATACGGATGGTCTTTATAAATTTTCTTACAAAGAAGGCCAAACGACCTTAAAAAAGGAGGATGGAAAAAAAATTGTCGCGTTGCCCGCAGGTGGCTACAACAACCATTGGACCAGGAATATTATCACAAATGAAGCTCAAGACAAAATATACATTTCCGTAGGTTCGGCAAGTAATGTTGGCGAACACGGTATGGAGGAAGAAACACGTCGTGCGAATATTTTAGTGGTCAATTTGGATGGTTCCGATGAAAAAATATACGCTAGCGGTTTAAGAAACCCAGTTGGTATGGATTGGAATCCAGCAAATGGCGACTTATGGACTGCTGTCAACGAACGTGACAAACTAGGGGATAATTTGGTGCCAGATTACGCCACAAGTGTAAAAGAAGGTGGATTTTATGGTTGGCCTTATTCCTATTTTGGACAGATTGAAGACCCACGCATGGAAGGAAAAGCACCAGAATTGGTCAGGACAGCCATCATTCCAGATGTGTCTGTAGGACCACACACTGCATCTCTTGGATTTACGTTTTATGATGCCACGGCGTTCCCTGAAAAGTACAAAAACGGTGCTTTTGTAGGCCAACATGGTTCGTGGAATCGTGCGGTATTGTCAGGATATAAAGTAGTATTCATTCCATTCGAAAACGGGAAGCCTCAACAACCAGAAGATTTTTTAACAGGTTTTATTGCCAGTCAAGAAGCATCAAATGTCTATGGTCGTCCTGTAGCGGTAACGGTAACGCCTCAAGGTGATTTATTGGTCAACGACGATTCAGGTAAGGCACTTTGGAAAGTCAGTTATAAGAAGTAATGCAATTCATGAGGAAATTAAAAACACAAGTGGTTATGCTCGTTATAACCGCTTTTTTTAATGTAGTACAGGCACAGGAACTGAAGGGAACAGTCCTTTCTAAAAATCAAACACCACTTGCAGGTGTTTCCATTTTCATTCAAAATAAATTGATTACAAAAACAGATATTGAAGGTGTGTTTCAAATGCCAAAACGGTTTAATCTTCCATTGGAAATACGTTTCGAGCATCCTGATTATGAATCAAAGAGAGTGCATTTTTCGAACATAAATCAAAAATTTTATTTAAAGGAATCTGTCCAAACTGAAAGTTTGAACACCATTTTGGTCAATGCCCAG
>JBBSLN010000142.1:0-5908 GCA_038255205.1 Flavobacteriales bacterium | reverse complement strand
GTCTCAAATCTTCTGTCTTCCGTCTTCCGTCTTCCGTCTTCCGTATTCCGTCTTCCGTCTTAAACCTAACTGCAACGGTCTTAATCTATTCTTAAGCCTCCATATACTCTTCTATCGGAGCACAGGTGCAAATCAATTTTCTATCACCATACGCATCATCGACACGTCTAACGGTAGGCCAGAATTTGTTATCGTGAACGTATTCCAATGGATAGGCAGCAGTTTCCCTTGAATATGGAAAATCCCAGTTATCTGATGTCAACATCGCTAAAGTATGTGGTGCATTTTTAAGAACGTTTTCAACGTCATCCTTTGATGCCCTGTCTATTTCTTTTCTAATCGATATCATGGCATCGCAGAAGCGGTCCATTTCTTCCATGCCTTCACTTTCAGTGGGTTCAATCATTAGTGTTCCTGCAACTGGAAAAGACACTGTAGGGGCATGGAACCCATAATCCATTAAACGTTTGGCGATGTCGGTCACTTCGATTCCATTTTCTTTGAATGGTCTGCAATCCACAATCATTTCGTGCGCTGCGCGACCTCTTTCTCCAGAATATAAAGTATCAAATTGACCTTGTAAACGCTCTTTGATGTAATTGGCGTTAAGGATGGCCACTTTGGTAGCTTGTGTTAAGCCCTCTGCGCCCAACATTTTGATATACCCATACGAAATCAGGCAAGCCAAAGCAGAACCAAAAGGAGCTGCTGAAATTGCAGTGATCGCTTGGTCGCCTCCAGTTTTAATGATAGGGTTGCCAGGTAAGAATGGGACTAGCTGTTTTGCGACACAAATCGGTCCAACACCTGGTCCACCACCACCATGGGGAATGGCAAAAGTCTTGTGTAAGTTGAGGTGGCAAACGTCGGCACCAATATTGCCTGGGTTGGTCAAGCCAACTTGAGCATTCATATTGGCACCATCCATATAAACTTGCCCACCATTATCATGGATTATTTTCGTGATGTCTTTAATGGCAGATTCATAAACGCCATGTGTTGAAGGATAAGTTACCATCAAACAGGATAAATTATCTTTATGCTGAATCGCTTTTTCTCTTAAGTCGTCAATGTCGATATTTCCTTCATCGGTGGATTTTGTAACAACTACTTTCATACCTGCCATTACTGCACTCGCAGGATTTGTACCATGTGCAGACGAAGGTATTAAGCAAATATTCCTGTGATGGTCGCCACGGGATTCGTGATAGGCTTTGATGACCATAAGGCCAGCATACTCACCTTGCGCTCCAGAGTTTGGTTGTAAGGAGGTAGCAGCAAAACCTGTGATTTCAGTCAATTGCTCTTCTAGTTTCTTCAAGACGATTTGATAACCTTCAGCTTGTTCGATAGGGCAGAACGGATGCATTGTTCCCCAATTTGCCCAACTCAACGGCAACATTTCGGCAGCAGCGTTCAATTTCATTGTACAAGAACCCAAAGAAATCATCGAATGGTTTAATGACAAATCCTTTCGCTCAAGCATTTTGATGTAACGCATCAATTCCGTTTCAGAATGGTGTTTGTTGAAGATATCCAAAGTCAAAAATTCTGATTGACGTTGTAACGATTCTGTAATATTATTAGATTCCTCAATGGAGGTTAATTGAACAGTTTCTTTGTCTCTGTTTTCAGCGAAAATGGCAATGATTTCATTTGCATCTGCAATTGATGTCGTCTGATTTATTGAAATTGTGATAGTATCGGCATTTGGATAGAAGAAATTTACTTCATGACGCTCTGCAATTCTTTTGATGTTGGTAGAATTGGCTTCAATTTTTAAGGTATCAAAGAAAGATGTGTTTTTCTGCTTATAACCTAATTGATTCAGAGCTTTTGCAACGCTTGACGCTGTATCATGTACTTTATCTGCAATAAATTTTAAACCCTTTGGTCCATGATATACGGTATACATTCCGGCCATAACAGCCAACAATACCTGTGCGGTACATATATTAGAAGTTGCTTTATCACGTCTGATGTGCTGTTCACGAGTTTGCAAGGCCATCCTTAAGGCTCGGTTGCCATTCATATCTTTCGTGACACCGATAATACGACCTGGAATATCTCTTTTGTAGGCTTCCTTGGTTGCAAAAAACGCTGCATGCGGTCCTCCATAACCCATCGGGATTCCGAAACGTTGGGTCGTTCCGACCACTACATCAGCGCCAAATTTTCCAGGGGCTTCGAGTTTCACCAAACTCAGAATATCTGCTGCAACTGCTACCTTGATTTGATTTTCATTTGCCTTCTCGATAAATGTTTTGATATCGCTCACCTGACCGTCTTTACCTGGATATTGTAAAATAGCTCCAAAAAATTCTGATGAAAAATCAAAATCATCTTCAGAACCAATGACTAATTCAATTCCAATAGGTGTTGCTCTTGTTTGCAAAAGCGATAAGGTCTGTGGTAAAATTGCTTCCGAAACAAAAAATTTGTGAATGTTATCTTTCTTTTGGTCACGCTCCCTAACGGCAAACAATAAGCTCATCGCTTCGGCAGCAGCTGTACTTTCATCCAATAATGAAGCATTCGCCAATTCCATTCCCGTCAAATCTGTCACCATTGTCTGGTAATTCAACAATGCTTCTAAACGTCCTTGGGCGATTTCCGCTTGATAAGGTGTGTAAGCTGTGTACCATCCTGGATTTTCCAAAATATTACGCTGAATCACAGCAGGAACAATAGTCGGGTGGTATCCTAAACCAATATATGATTTAAACACTTTGTTCTTTTTTGATAACTCCAGAATATGGTTCAGATATTCATATTCGGTCATAGGTTCATCCAGATTCAATCCATTTTTCAAGCGAATATCATCCGGTATGGTTTCGGAAATCAATTGGTCCAAAGAGTCAGCACCGATAACTTTAAGCATTTGATTTTGATCATTTTCATCAGGACCAATATGGCGTAGGGCAAAAGCGTTTGTGTTCATTAAAGTAAAGTTGTTTTGAAGCGCAAAATTACATAAATAATGACCATTTTTAGTTAAGGAAAACTAAAGTTTTTAACGATTGAGAGGTCTTATTAACACATTGCGTATTTTTGTTTTGTGAAGCTCTTAAAAGCACTTTTAGATTTTTATATTAACAGCAGTGTTCATGTTGCATTAGCTGTATTTTCGATAGCTTGGATAACGCTATTGGAATTTGGTATTGGGTTTGACTTTAATCTGCTATGTTTCATTTTTTTTGCCTCAATAACAGGCTATAATTTTGTGAAGTATTTTGGGATTGCAAAATTCCACCATCGCAGTCTAGCTTCATGGTTAAGGCTCATTCAAGTCTTTTCGTTTGTGTGTTTTTTGCTCATGTGTTTTTTTGCACTTAAACTTCCTTTGCAGATATTATTTTATATAGGAGCATTTGGAATTGTTACCTTTTTTTATGCTATTCCATTTTTACCGAGACATTTGTTTCTGGATCAAAAAAAAAATCTACGAAGAATAGGTGGACTTAAAGTGTATGTAATCGCATTGGTCTGGGCGGGCGTTACGGTATTACTCCCGCTACTTAATAACAACTATTCTTTTAATACTGATGTATGGTTGACGGCCTTTCAGCGATTTGTGGTTGTCATTTTGCTGATGCTGCCATTCGAAATTCGTGACCTTCAATACGATAGCTTGAAACTATCAACTATCCCTCAAAAAATCGGAATTAAAAACACAAAAATTTGCGGTTTTCTGTTAGGAATTCTGTTCTTCTTAATGGAGTTTTTTAAAAATGAATTGAATCCAAAACACATCGCAATAACCTTCACCATTACCATCCTATCACTTTTGTTTTTGGTGTTTGCAAAAAAAAACCAAAACGAACATTACAGTGCATTTTGGGTTGAAGGAATTCCTGTGACGTGGTTATTTTTACATCTGATTTTTTAACTCTCGATTGAATGTTTTAACCATTTGTTCACGTTCAGATTTCTGCAAACATTGAACATTGGATGCTTTTATAGCCTTAGTAAGACCTTTATTTTGTTTAACGTGGGCTCGTGTGAACCTACACCAGATATAGCGTAAATTTAATTGAAACTTTTCCCATAAGGTTGCTTCACCATATTGCGATTTGTCGCAGATGTAATAAGCCTCCTCACAAGATATGAATAGGAAATTTTTTTTCATTGATGTCTCTTCCATTTTGAAAGAATTTGGTGTTAGTTAGAGCCATTTTTTTTCTAAACATTCTGCCAATTGTATTCTGGCACGATGTAATATGACCCATAGGTTAGACGCAGTGATATCCAATTCTTTACAAATTGTTTCTGTTTCATAACCCAATATTGTTTTCATTTTAAATACTGTCGATTGTTTTACGGATAACTTACTCATGCAATCATAAATTGCATCACCAAGTTCTGAATTTTCTATGGTCTCTTCAGCATTAAGATACCCTTCATCTTCCACGCGTTCCTCGAGCCAATCGCCTTCTTGGTCGTCAGTGAGATACGTCATTCGAACTTCCGCTTTTCCTTTTTTAGAGTTTATCTTCCGATAATAATCGATGATTTTTCGTTTCAAAATCGAGATCAGCCAGGTACGTTCACTTGCCTCACCTTTGAAATTCTTCATTGATTTGAGCCCAGCGAAAAAAGTGTCCTGTATCAAATCCTTGGCAATCTCTCTATCGTTCACGCGTGTTATCGTGTAGTTAAAAAGATAATCAGAATACAGGTCTATCCATTTATGAGGATTAAGTTGATGATCTGGCATTTATTGTTGAGCGATTTTTATCAAAAATAATATAAATTACGACAATTTAAATAGTTAACTATCATTTCTCAATCAATCCAGCCCGTTTCAGCAAAGCATCGGGTCTAGGTTCTTTGCCTCTAAAACGTTTATAAAGCACCATCGGGTCTTCAATGCCGCCTTTTGAAAGGACATTATCCATGAATTTTGATGCCACATCTTTGTCAAATATACCTTTCTCCTGGAAGAATTCGAAAGCATCGGCATCGAGTACTTCAGCCCATTTATAACTATAATATCCAGAAGAGTAGCCTCCTTGGAATATATGCGAAAAGGATGCGCTCATGCAATTCTCGGCAACATCGGGGAACAACTGAGTGCCTTCAAAAGCTTGTAATTCATGTGTTTTTACATCAACGATTTTTGTAGGGTCAATGCCATGCCAACTCATATCCAATAAGCCAAAACTCAATTGACGTAAGGTTTGCATGCCCTCATGAAATGCTGCGGAATCTTTAATTTTCTGAACTAAATCCATCGGAATGACTTCGCCTGTTTCATAATGCGTTGCAAACAATTCCAAAGCTTCTTTTTCGTAACACCAATTTTCAAGCACTTGACTTGGTAATTCCACAAAATCCCAAAAAACACTCGTGCCGGAAAGACTTGGATAGGTCGTATTTGCAAGCATTCCATGCAAGGCGTGTCCAAACTCATGAAAAAGTGTAGTCACTTCATTAAAGGTCAACAAAGAAGGTTTGCTTTTTGTAGGCTTGGTAAAATTGCAGACAATGGAAATATGAGGGCGTTCGTTCTCCCCATTTTTTACGAATTGTGGTTTGTAGGAGGTCATCCACGCGCCATTTCGTTTGCCAGGTCTAGGAAAAAAATCAGCATATAAAATGGATAGCATTTGACCATCAGAGTTTGTGACCTTATAGGTCAAAACATCTTTGTGATATTTATCAATAGTGGTAATTTCTTCAAATTGTAATCCGAACAATTTATTTGAGACAAGAAACACGCCATTAATGACATTCTCCAGTTTGAAATAAGGCTTTAGTTTTTCATCATCCAAATCGAATAGTTTCTGTTTCAATTTTTCTGCATAATAGCCAGAATCCCATTTTTCAAGATGCGTAATGCCATCCAATGATTTTGCAAAATCCTGGAGCTCTAAAAATTCACCCGAGGCCGCTGGTTTTGCTTTTG
>JBBSLN010000141.1:0-5940 GCA_038255205.1 Flavobacteriales bacterium | reverse complement strand
ATCCTAAATCATCAAGTGCATTATATAATGCGGTATTTAAATTTAAATCTCTGAAGCTCACAATACTGAATTAAGCTGCAAAGCTACTATTATTATTTAGTATTTTCGGTTTTAAAGCAATAGTCCCGATACTTCGGGATGTAATCTGGAATTTTTTGAATTTTATTTTAGATTACACCAAATGATGTTCGTGTATTTCAATCGTATAGGTCGCCTCAAATGCAGTTTGTTTACCTAGTTCAATAATGCCTTCTTTTTCCACCAATTGTTGATTGGTATGTTCACTATCAGCAATGCCAAGCCAAGGTTCAATGCAAACATAATTGGCATTTGGTTTTGCCCAAAATCCTAAATAAGGGAAGTCTTTAAAGTGAACAGTGAGAATATTTCCTTTTGAACGGCTATTTAAACTAACTTTTTTCGATTTCAAATCCTTAAAAATCAAGGCGTCTTTTTTGAATAAATCATGACGCAGTTGAATTGTTTTAGAAGTGTCGAAAACGTCTTCTGTTTTGTCCGTTACCAATCCAGATTGTAAGTTTAATAGGTATGTTTTAGAAGTTTCTTCAGATTCAAAAACCAACTGATAATTGCTATAAACTTCGTTTTCAAACACTGGGCATTTAAAAGCAGGGTGCGCACCAAGAGAAAAATATATAGGTTTGGTATCCAAATTGACAACTTTATATGTGATATTTAATTTGTTACCATTTAATCCATAAATAACATGGTATTCAAACTTAAAAGGATAGATTTTTAATGAGTTTTCATCAAATGAAAGTTTTAAAGTAACACTTTCATCAGATTCTTCAATTAATTGAAAATTAGAGTTATTACGAATGAATCCGTGCTTCGGTAAATGAAATTTCTTTTCTTCGAAATAGTAGGTTTCATCTTTTAACATTCCGACAATCGGAAATAGGTTAGGAGCATAGTTTTCCCAAATATCAGGGTCGGCGCTCCACATAAATTGGGTACCATTTTTTATTGAGGACATTTCGGAAAGTTCGGCACCAATTTTCTTGATGACGATTTTAAGGTGGTTATTTTGAAGTGTGATCATCCTTTTAAATTGATTTAATCTTCGTTTTTGAACTGACGATTCCATGGTCTATAGCATCGAAGAATTCTAGATGAGAAGAGTATCGAGAACATACTGGCAACCAACTTGATAAAACGAAGATTACGATGACAAATGTCGTTTTGGAGAGGAAAATGGATTTTTTATTCATTGCTTAATCTTGATGGTTTGATTTTTAAAAGGGCTCTTTTGCAACTTAATTGAGAGTTTCTTAATAAATTTGATGCAATTACCATCAATTTCGGTTTGAGACACATTCAAAAAAATCATATTACAAACGTAGAGCAATATAAAAAAAAAATATTGACTTGGAGTCAACAATTTGACGATGTTATTTGGCTTGATTCAAATAAATACCATCAACAATATGGCAGTTATGACGCCATTCTGGCAGTAGATGCCTTTACGAGTATCAGAACCGATTACCACCAAGCATTTGATAAATTGAAGGAATACCAAAGCGTCACAGCCGATTGGATTTTTGGGTATCTCACCTATGATTTGAAAAATGATTTAGAGGATTTAAAATCAGAAAATTTTGATGGATTGGGATTTTCGGATTTGTATTTTTTTCAGCCTAAAAAATTGTTTCTATTCAAAGATGATATGGTAGAAACCCATTATTTGAATATGGTTAAAGATGAATTGAAGGCTGACTTAAAGCAAATTTCATCCGGTTATTTAGAGCCACCTATTCCAAACATCGTCCAGAATCAAGAACCCATTAAAATCAAATTGAGAATTCATAAAGAGGCGTATTTTGAAAAAATCAATGCTATTCTATCACATATTCACCGTGGAGATATCTACGAAACCAATTTTTGCCAAGAATTTTATTCTGAAAACACATCCATCAACCCTTTGGAAACCTACGACAAACTCAATCGCATTTCAAGGCCACCATTCGCAACTTTTTTAAAATGCAATGACCATTATTTAATGTCGGCCTCACCAGAGCGCTATCTCAAAAAAGAAGGAAATACGATTATTTCCCAACCGATAAAAGGAACGGCAAAACGATCTGTGAATATCATTGAAGATCAAGAACTGAAGCAAGAGTTGGAGCATAGCGAAAAAGAACGCAGCGAGAATGTCATGATTGTAGATTTAGTGAGGAATGATTTATCTCATACGGCAATCAAGGGCAGCGTGAAGGTCGAGGAATTGTGCAAAATCCACACGTTTGAACAAGTGCATCAAATGATATCGACCATTACTTCAAAAATAGCTGATAACACACATCCAGTGGATGTCATCAGAACGACGTTTCCAATGGGGAGCATGACTGGTGCACCTAAAGTGTCTGCCATGAAAATCATCGAAGCATTAGAAGAGACAAAACGCGGACTCTATTCTGGGGCAGTGGGTTATTTTTCACCTGATGGTGATTTCGATTTTAATGTCATCATTAGAAGCATTCTGTACAATGCATCAAAAAACTATGTGTCGTATTCAGTTGGAGGAGCGATTACAGCAAAAAGCAATCCACAGGATGAATATGAAGAATGTTTGGTAAAAGCGAAGGCTATGCGCGAAGTTCTTGAAAATTAGAATTCAGTCGCGGTCGCAGTCGCGGTCGCAGTCGCGGTCGCAGTCACGGTCGCAGTCACGGTCGCAGTCACGGTCGCAGTATTCAGTTGTTATTTGAACTCCAATTTGTTAGTTCTTGAAAAACTTTGCGACTCTGCGCCTTTGCGAGCAATTTTATTCCAAATGCGTTCTAAACTGCTTCTTCACTTCCTTCAATATCTTCTCAACACGCGAAACTTCGATATGCTTAATTTTGGCGATTTCCTCAAAACTCAACTTTCCAAACGTATACAAATCAACAATATTAGCCACTCGATTCGGCAACCAATTGTAAAATTTCCCGATTCGATGACGATTTGTCTGTTGCGAACCTGATTTTGAATCCAGTTCATTTAAGATTTTGCTATTGTGGTCATCAAACACAAATACTTCGAAATCATGATCATGTTGATGATAGGAGATGTCGTCGAGTTGCTCTAGCATCATAAAATCTTCATCGGCATCAATTGTAAATGATTCTTCCATGCGGCTTAATTCCTCTTTTAAAAGTATAGACGTACTAATGGTTTTTTTATGAAACGCTTCCTTTACGAGAAGTTCCTCAAGATAATCATCAACGGTCTCAAACAATTTTAATTTTATACAGTTAGTATCCTCATCACAATCATATCCTTTTTCAATTAATTTGATAATACAATCGTCTATGATGCCGTTGGAACAATATAGATTCTTGGGTAAGATGCCCACATTTTCGGCAATATAAAGGCGCTGTTTTACATAAGGATGCAGATGATGGACAACCGATAGAATTTTGTTGTCGTAGTTTTTTTTGTCGCGGTTTTCCTTTTGATTTCCTAGAGTCTCCATAAGCATTGTCTTTAAAGATGAGAATTCTAAAGTTAAGAAATAATCATCTTAAAACAGTTTTTTTATCGATTTTTAATTTAACACTGCTTGTCTGCTTTTGACCCAAAGTCGTATATTTGAATGATGCAGAACTTGTTTGAAAACCACATAAATAATCGTTTACCATTTCTTAGGGATGCAAAACTCTTGGTTGCTATTTCAGGAGGATTAGATAGTGTTGTTTTAACTTATTTATGCCATAAATCAGGTTTGAAATTCGCATTGGCACATTGCAATTTTAATTTAAGAGGCGATGAAAGCGATGCAGACGAAGATTTTGTATTGCAATTGGCTGAAGATTGGGATTTAGAAGTCTTTATCGAAAGTTTTGAAACGGAAGAATTCGCAAAAGAACATTCGCTTTCTACACAAATGGCAGCACGTGAGTTGCGTTATGAATGGTTTTTTGAATTGGCAGAACAACTAAAATTCGATTACATTCTCACTGCTCATCATGCTGACGACAATCTCGAAACTTTTTTAATCAATTTCACAAGAGGTACTGGACTCGATGGACTCACTGGGATCCCTGAAATGAACGGCAATATAATAAGACCATTATTGTCCTTTTCTCGTGAAGATTTGGAAGTCTATGCCATCGGAGAAAAAATCAAATGGCGTGAAGATAGTAGCAATGCATCCAATAAATATTTACGTAATAAGTTGCGACATGATATCATTCCAACCTTGAAACAGATGAATCCACAGTTGCTTCAGAATTTCCAAAAAACGATTTCACACCTTCAAGGTAGTCAAGAGATTTTTGATGATGCAATTACAAGGATTCAGAAAAAAGTTGTTTCGGTTGAAGAGGATGTCATAAAATTGGATATTAAAAAATTAAAGAAACTCTCAAATCCCAAAGCATACCTTTATGAATTGCTAAAAGACTTCAATTTCACCGAATGGGATGATGTATCAAATCTGTTAAAAGCGCAGTCAGGCAAGCAAGTGTTCTCATCGACACATCGATTATTGAAAGACCGCCATTTTTTGCTCTTGAAAGAAATTCAAACTGAAAATGCGGATTGTTCATTTGACATTGACGAATCTGATTTAAGTATAACAACTGCGATTGGCGTTATGTTCATAGAGGAAGTAGAAAAGGTTTTAAATTATGATGCTCATAAAGTTTATTTGGATAAAAACAAACTTAAATTTCCATTAAAAGTCCGTAAATGGCAAGAAGGCGATTATTTTTATCCATCAGGAATGAAGGGAAAAAAGAAAATAAGCAAATATTTTAAGGACGAGAAATTGTCTTTGATAGAAAAGGAAAATACGTGGGTACTTTGTTCGAAAAACGATATCGTTTGGGTGATCGGAAGGCGAGTTGATGAACGTTTTAAGGCAAAACCAGAATTGACACAAATTTTAAAAATAACATTCACAAAATTCTCTCCCTCGAAGAGATTTCAGAAAGACAGAGAGGCATGAAACTACAAGGCCAAATAGTCGACATAAAAAACAAACGAATTTACAAAGGCGAAGTCACAGTTGACAATGGAATCATCACAGCCATCGTAGAAAAACAACATGATGTTGCGCATTTCATTCTTCCTGGTTTTGTCGACTCACATATCCATATCGAAAGTTCTATGTTAGTTCCTTCTGAATTTGCACGTTTGGCAGTCACACATGGAACGGTCGCAACCGTTTCCGACCCTCACGAAATCGCCAATGTTTTAGGTATTGCAGGTGTGGAGTTCATGATTGAAAACGGCAAAAAAGTACCTTTTAAATTTAATTTCGGCGCACCTTCTTGCGTGCCTGCGACCAATTTCGAATCTGCAGGAGCTATTATCGATTCAGAAGGAATTAAAAGGTTACTTGAAAATCCGGACATCAAATACTTGGCAGAAATGATGAATTATCCAGGAGTCTTGTTTGATGATGAAGAAGTGATGAAAAAAATCGCTTGGGCAAAACACTATAACAAACCAGTGGATGGTCATGCGCCAGGATTGCGAGGTGATGACCTCATAACATACATCAATTCAGGAATAGCAACAGACCACGAGTGTTTTACTTACGACGAAGGATTGGAAAAACTCCAAAAAGGAATGAAAGTCCTGATTCGTGAGGGTAGTGCTGCCAAGAATTTTGAAGCTTTGGTTGATTTAATCCCAGAACATTTTGAAAATATGATGTTTTGTAGCGATGACAAGCATCCCGATGATTTATTGCTGCATCATATCAATAATTTATGTGCAAGAGCCGTTGCCAAAGGAATAGACCTGTTTCAGATATTGCAAATGGCCTGCATCAATCCTGTAAAGCATTATAAGTTGGACGTAGGATTGCTCAACCTTGGTCATGCTGCTGATTTCATTGTGGTCGAAGATTTAAAACAATTCAAAACAATTCAAACCTATATCGATGGCGAATTGGTTTTTGAAAACGGCAAGTCGTTAATTAAACCT
>JBBSLN010000140.1:0-5956 GCA_038255205.1 Flavobacteriales bacterium | reverse complement strand
ATTATTTAGATTTGGAGGTCTTTTTAGAAAGGACAGATGCTCCAAAATATGGAGCGTTTATGGAAGGTGAGACCATCTACAATCATATCTTACCACAACATGGCATTTTGGTGATGGGAAATGAAGCCAATGGTATTTCGGCTCAAATTGAAGCATTGATAGACAAAAAAATAAGTATTCCTCGTTTTGGAAACTTGCAAAGCACCGAAAGTTTAAATGTTGCCACCGCAACCGCAATTTTTTTAAGCGAATTTAAGAGACGTTGAGATTTTTGTTGTTTAGTCGTTTGTCGTTTATGTGTTTGTTGGTTCGTTGGGATAGGTCAAATTAAACTAATAAGGTAATTAAAGCAGGGACTTAACAACAAACAACTGCACAACAAATATTATTGAAACGTAAAATTCACAAACACGCCACGCGTTTTCATCGTCGCGATATTCCCTGTCCATGGACTATTTGGGTCAACGTCTCTAATTACCTCATCGTTTAGCGCAAAAACGCCACGGATGGTAGGTGTAAATTTGAAATAAAAGAGATAAAAATCAATGCCAAAACCGAGCTCATAGAAAAGCATGTTTTTCTTGGTTCGGAATTGCCCTGCACTATTGTCGTCCGGGTTTTCTTCATTACTTGACAAGTTCAGAGCAGTTGAAAAACCACCAATAATAAATGGTTTGATATTGTTAATTCGCTTTGTGGAAATTTTTAATAGCAAGGGCAAATGGATATAGGTTGATTTGACTTCCCTAAACAAATCGGCATCTGTAAATTCCATTCCATTAAAGGCAGTTGGGTCATATTGAAGATTTCGTTGCGTGATGTACAATCCTGGTTCAAAACGCAAATCGAAATAATCATTGATTCTCAAATTACCTATCAACCCTACATTGAACCCCAAATTATCTTCTACCAAGATGTCTTTTTCGTCTCGTTCATACTCAAACTTAAAGTCGTAACTGTTGACACCAAAAAAATAACCCCAATTCAGGAGATTTTTGTCCATTGTTCCTTTGCCACCATTGGCGTCATTTAGAATCTTTTCTTTGCTAAATAATTGTGCATTAGCCAATTGGCCTGCAAAAAGGAATGCTATAACAATAATGATGTTCTTCATAAATTATTTGGATGCTTGATAAATCGTTGCCACGCCAAAGGTCTGCGGCATGTCTTTGACACTATTAAACCCAATTTGTCTCAAAATATTGTTTAAGGCTTCTCCATAAGGGAATTTCGATGCTGATTCACTCAAATAAGCATAAGCCACTCGGTCTTTTGAGAATACTTTTCCAATAGTAGGCAAAATATATTTAGTGTAAAAGGAATAGCCTGTTTTGTACAATGATTTGGTAGGTACAGAAGTTTCCAATATTACAAAGACTCCCTTTGGTTTTAAAACCCTGTAAATTTCTGCAAGACCTTTTTCTAGATGTTCAAAATTTCGCACTCCGAAAGCAACTGTAATGGCATCAAACGTGTTATCTTCAAATGGTAGATTTTCTGAATCGCCCACTACCATTTTTATTTTTGAATCCAATTGTTTCTGGGAAATCTTTTGTCTGCCTACGTCGAGCATCCCTTCACTAATATCAAGACCAATAATTTCTTTGGCCGTAGTTTTGGTTAAACTTATTGCCAAATCACCAGTGCCAGTTGCAATATCAAGAATATTATGAGGTTGATGCTCTGCCACTATGTCCACCACTTTTTTGCGCCATTTCACGTCAATACCGAATGAAATCACACGATTAAGACTGTCGTATTCCTTCGAAATCGTATCGAACATATGAGTGACCTGCTGTTTTTTGTTTAAGTCACTATCCTTGTAAGGATTTACTTTTTCGGACATTCGTATAATTTTTGACAAAGATATGATAATGGAATTGTTTTCAAATCAAACAGTGGAGAAAAGACATAAGACTCGCTTCGCTGCTAGATACAAGACCGCTTTGCTTCTAGACAAAACTTTATTAACTGATTTTAGTCTTGATTCTTGGCTCTAGCAGTCCCAACTTATTGGGACGGTCTAGCTTCTTTTTAAAACTGATTCACAACGCTCTTTCAAAAATGTAGTATATTTGTGTGTTTTTTTGAATTCTCATACACATGAAAATAATCATTGCTGGAGCTGGTGAAGTTGGATTCCATTTAGCAAAATTACTGTCTTTTGAATCACAAGAGATTACTTTGCTCGATACTAAAAAAGAAAGTCTTGTCTATGCCATTGACCATTTGGATATTCGAGTCATAAAAGGGGATGCGACGTCAATTGCAGTTCTTAAGGATGCAAAAATCGATACTTCCGATTTGTTCATTGCAGTCACCTCTTCCGAAACCACAAATATTACCGCCTGCGTTTTGGCAAAACAACTCGGAGCAAGACGAACCATTGCAAGAATTTCAAATACCGAATTTATAGACAATAAAGAGATTGTAGGCTTTTCTAAATTTGGCATTGACGAATTGATTTCGCCAGAAGCCTTGGCAGCTTCGGAAATTGAACTGTTATTGAACCAATATGGATTTAATGACAATTATGAGTTTGAGGAAGGTGCACTCACCATGTTAAGCTTGCGGTTGTCAAGAACAGCCACCTTTGTTGAAAAAACGGTCAAAGAGGCTGCAAAAAGTTTTCCGGAACTCCATTTTGTGCCGATTGCGATTCAACGTTTTGGAACTCAATATACTATTATTCCTCGTGGAGATACGCAATTTAAGGAAGGCGACAAAGTGGTTTTTATCACTTCAAAAGGTGGCGATGAGGAATTGTTTGAATTATCTGGAAGGGTTAAAATAGATATCAGGAACGTTATGATTCTTGGTGGCAGTAAAATCGGATTGAAAACCGCCAAAGATTTATGCCAACTCAATTTCAAAGTCAAATTGGTCGAAAGTAATAAAGAAACTGCTTTTGAATTGGCCGATGAATTACCAGATGCCTTGGTTATTAATGGTGATGGTCGGAATGCAGAATTACTTGAAGAAGAAAACATCAGTAATATGGATGCTTTTATTGCCGTAACCGGAAATTCAGAAACTAATATCATGTCCTGTTTAGTTGCCAAATCAAAAGGCGTTAAAAAAACAATTGCCTTGGTTGAGAATATGGATTATTATCAATTGTCACAATCCATCGGTATCGACACCTTAATCAATAAAAAACTTTTGGCGGCCAACAATATATTCAGATACATTAGAAAAGGAGAGGTTGTGGCGATGACCAAATTAAACAATATGAACGCTGAATTATTGGAATTCGAGGTAAAGCCAAAAACAAAGATTACCAACAAACAAATTAAAGATTTGGATTTTCCGCGCTCTGCTATTATCGGTGGGGTCATAAGAAACGGAAAAGGAATGATTCCTTTGGGAAGTTTTAAAATAGAAGCAGGCGATAGGGTCGTTGTATGTTGTTTGCCAAGGTCGATTACAGAAGTCGAAAAGTTTTTCTTTTAGAAAATGGCGAAATTCAACTATAAAATCATTTTTCATTTTTTTGGATTGTTATTATTGTTCAATGGCGGATTTATGCTATTGTCAACTCTAGTCAGTTTATTATATGAAGATGGCGTGACACTAGAGTTGTTTGCCTCTGGTATCGCAGTGTTGATTATCGGCGTGATTTTGATGTTGATTACCAAAAAGCATAGCAAGGTGATGAACAGGCGGGAGGGTTATATCGTCGTCACCTTTGGGTGGATAGTGATGGCGATCTCAGGCGCTATTCCCTATATGATAACAAATGCCATTCCCACCTTTACAAGTGCCTTTTTTGAGACGATGTCTGGTTATACAACAACAGGTGCCACCATTCTAAATGATATCGAAATTGTGCCAAAAGGCGTTCTTTTCTGGAGAAGTACCACACATTGGATTGGTGGTATGGGAATTATCGTTTTGGCAATCGCTATTTTACCTTTATTGGGAATCGGTGGAATGCAGTTGTTTAGTGCAGAAGCGCCAGGGCCAAGTTCAGACAAATTACATCCTCGCATTACGGATACTGCCAAACGATTATGGCTGATCTATTTTGGTTATACAGTCGCAGAAACTATCCTGTTAAAAGTTGCGGGAATGTCTTTTTTTGATGCCATAAACCATTCCATGAGTACACTGTCGACCGGTGGTTTTTCAACAAAAAATGCCAGTGTCGCCTATTGGAATGACAAACCGATGATTCAATATATCATCATAGCCTTTATGTTTTTGGCAGGGACTAATTTCGTTTTGAGTTATTATGCTTTTAAAGGAAAAGTGCAGCGCGCATTGCGTGATGAAGAATTGCGTTGGTATTTCCGATTCATCGCCTCCTTTACTATCATTGTAGCCTTAATCGTTTATTTTAGGGCAGACTTTGCCATTTCTACTATTGACCATCCTTTGGTTTGGGGAAAGGCGGAAGCATCTTTTAGACACGGTTTATTTCAGGTGCTTACAGTTGTTACCACAACTGGTTTTATTTCGGCAGATTATACCTTATGGACACCATTTTTGCTTGTCTTTTTCTTTGGTATTATGTTTTTAGGTGGGTCGGCAGGAAGTACAGCTGGTGGTGTAAAAGTCATGCGGCATCTTATCTTGATAAAAAACGGATTTTTAGAATTTAAGCGCGCTTTGCATCCTAATGCGATTCTTCCAGTGCGATACAACTCAAAAGCCGTTTCGGGAGATATTGTTTTTAATATCCTTGGTTTTTTTATCCTTTATATGCTGTCTTTTATTGTAGGAGCATTGGTGTTTTCTATGTTCCAAATCGATTTTCAATCTGCTATAGGGCTCTCGGCTTCCAGTCTAGGGAATATTGGGCCGGCCTTGGGTAATTTTGGACCTGTGAACAATTATGCCGCTTTGCCTCCTTTGGCAAAATGGTGGTCATCTTTCTTGATGTTGATTGGTCGTCTGGAGTTGTTTACGGTTTTGATTTTGTTGACACCTTTCTTTTGGAGGAATCGTTGATAAGCAAACTGTTTTAAGTTTATAGTGTAACAATTTCGAAAATTGGTCGTCTTAATTATATAACCAATCAAAATCGAATAGTATGGAACTCTTATTAACAGCATCGGATTCTAAATCAGTATCAGGCCAAAATCATGAAGTTGATTCTTTTAAACCGGGCGGTCTGCTCAATTCTAAATATCAAACCATTGTGAAACTAGCCCACAATTCATCCTCTGAAAACTCATTGTATAGAATGAAGCTACGTAGTAAAATCGATGGATTTCAATTAGGTTCAAACGTAGAAGTGCTTCTAAAGGTATCCATCTTTACAGTTGTAATTCTATCTATATTTAATTAGTTTTCTCACGAATTAAGAAAATATTTAGAAAGCATTTTCAAAAAGAAGGCAATTACTGTCAAAGAGACCTGTTCTGCTTTTGATAATTACAATTAAAATCTTCGGGTGAGGCTATTGATGATTCAAGACCTTTCAGGTTTTCAAAACCTGAAAGGTCTTTCACTTATATTAATCTAAAGACTCCTTAATTCGTCTAACAGCCTCTATAATCTGTTCTTGAGAAGCAGCATAGGAGAGTCTAATACAATTTGGATTACCAAAAGCATCACCTGTAACAGTTGCAACCAAAGCTTCCTCCAGTAAGTACATGGAGAAATCATCAGCGTTCTTGATTTGGTGTCCTCTCAAGGTCTTTCCAAAGTAATATGAAATATCCGGAAATACATAAAAAGCCCCTTCAGGTACGTTGTTCTTAAATGTTGGTATATCATTCAGTAAAGAAATGATAAGGTCACGTCGGGTTTTAAATTGATCCACCATAAATTGGATTCTTGATGGTGGTTCGTTTAGAGCAGTAATAGTTGCACGTTGTGCAATGCTATTCGCTCCACTGGTGATTTGTCCTTGCATTTTCGTACAGGCTTTTGCAATGTATTCTGGTCCGCCGATATAACCAATTCTCCAACCTGTCATGGCGAACGCTTTTGAAACGCCGTTCACAGT
>JBBSLN010000139.1:0-5986 GCA_038255205.1 Flavobacteriales bacterium | reverse complement strand
TTTATTTAAATGATTTTGAATCAGCTTTTGATGAAGGTTATTTTATGAAATCTCAATCAAATTATGACCTTTTATTGGACGACCATACATTATATTATATAAAACCAAATGGTGTTACCTCTGATTTAGAAGAAAGATTCTTTTTGCATGTTACATTTGAAGACAATGAACGAATAGTTTTAGATTTCAAACCGACTGATTTTCAAATTGATAAATTATTGGGTGCTAAATACAAGAACTTTATTGTACTCAAAAAAGAGATTCCTAAAAATAAAAAGATTATTGAAATAGGCACAGGCCAGTTTAAAAACGACGTACAATTTTGGTCGATTGTTTATCAAATTGAAAACCTATACGATGATATGGCTTTTATTTATGATGATCAATACAAAGAGTACTTTAGACAAAAATATTAGTTCCTTTATTAGGGATGATTATAGCAAAACATGAAACAAGTAATACAAAACTTTAAGTCAGGAGAATTATATGTTGATGATGTTCCTTTGCCATCAATTTCAAATGGGATGGTTCTGGTTGAGAACAAATATTCGCTGATAAGTGCTGGAACCGAAAGAGGCACGGTTAAAGTGGGGAAAGCAAATTTATTTGGAAAAGCCAAGCAACGCCCAGACCTTGTAGCACAAGTTATCCAAAACGTCAAAAAAGAAGGTTTAAAGGCCACATTAGACAAGGTAAGAACCAAATTGGACAGCTTAAAAGCCTTAGGCTACAGCACCTCTGGAGTTGTAATGGCATCTATGGATGGCAAAAACCTTTTTCAGCCAGGAGATCGGGTTGCTTGTGCTGGACAAGATTATGCCTCACATTCAGAAGTAGTGGCAATACCTCAAAATTTAGTGGCCAAAATTCCGGATAATGTTTCCTTCGAGGATGCTAGTTATACCACAATAGGAGCCATTGCGCTTCAGGGCGTAAGGCAGAGTGAACCGACTTTAGGAGATAACGTTTGTGTTATAGGCCTAGGTTTACTGGGGCAAATTACCTGTCAATTGTTAAAAGCCAACGGTTGTAACGTATTTGGGATTGATTTGTCACCAAGATTGGTTAAACTCGCAAAAGAAACCTCCGCAGACGACGCTATGCTGCGAAGCGACTCCAATCTTCTGGCCACTATCGATACTTTTACTAATGGCCACGGTTTTGATAGTGTTATCATCACAGCCGCTGCGCCATCCAATGACCCGATTGAACTATCTGCGGAAATTGCTAGAAAAAAAGGAAAAATAATTGTCGTAGGCGCAGTGAAAATGGATATTCCAAGAGACCCACATTTTTTTAGGAAGGAATTGGATTTAAAAATGTCTTGTTCTTATGGCCCTGGTCGCTACGATGTTTCTTATGAAGAAAACGGTCAAGATTATCCTTATGCCTATGTCCGATGGACAGAACAACGAAACATGGAGGCGTTTTTAAAGTTGATTTCTAATGGAAGTATTAAATTGCAGCATCTGACAACTCACATTTTTGATATCATTGAAGCTGAAAAGGCATACGACATTGTTTTGGGCAAAGTAGATGAACCTTCAATAGGTATTTTGTTGAAATATCCTGAAGGAAATCCAGAAAAAAAAATAACGAAATATAACATAAACACCAACAAAACTGGTAAAATAAATGTAGGGTTTATCGGTGCTGGAAGTTTTGCCCAAAGCTATCTTATCCCGAATGTAAAGTCATATGGTGCATCATTGGATACTGTGGTCACAACCAAAGGAATCACGTCTAAAAATGTTGCAGAAAAATTTGGGTTTAATGCAACTTCCTCAAACGCAGAGGATATCCTTAAGAATCCCAATATCAATACAGTTTTTATAGCTACACCGCACAATTCCCACGCTCAGTATGTCGTTGAAGCTCTCATAGCTAATAAGAATGTGTTTGTTGAGAAACCACTAGCTATGAATATTGATGAGTTAAATCAGGTAGAACATGCTCTCAAAAAATCAGAGGGAAAACTTCTCGTTGGTTTTAACAGGCGTTTTGCAGATGTTTCAAAATCTATAAAAAAAGCATTTGAAAACCTAACTGAGCCTATTTTTGTGAACATTCGAGTTAATGCGGGATTTATACCTAAAGAACATTGGACGCAAAACCCGGAGCTTGGTGGTGGTAGAATTATAGGAGAGATGTGTCACTTCATCGACTTGATGCAGTTTTTTACAGATTCTGAACCCGTTAAAGTCTTTGCTGAATGTATTAGTACATCAAATGATAAAATGAAGCCAGACGACACTATTTGTGTGGTCGTTAAGTTTAAAAATGGTTCTGTCGGTAATCTCAACTATTTGGCTAATGGAAATAAGTCTTTATCAAAAGAGCTAATTGAGGTTTTTGGAGGAGGCAAAACAGGTAGAATCCTTGATTTTAGATCAGGAGAGTTATTTGAAAATAATAAAACCATAAAGTTGAAATCAACTTCAAAAGGACACCAACAAGAAGTAAATCATTACTTGCAATCAATTTCTGATGGATTGGATTCTCCGATTAGTTTTCAGTCTATAAAACTCACTACATTGACAACATTTAAAATAATTGATAGTTTGAATACAGGTTTGCCTCAAAGGCTTTAAAATTTAGTATTTAAATATTTGAAAAAGAGTAGTATCAATTAATTTATTGACTTTTGAGCAACTAGAGAGGTTGGATATGTCAAAGTTACAGTACTAGCAATTAGAAATGAAAAACATATTTATTTTTTTTTTAGGGTTTCTTTTTCTTTTAGATTGTTTACTACAAATTTGTTTTGGGGAGACGTATTCAAAATTCATTCTTTTTAAACCCTTTTTTTATTCCCATGAAGCAATATTGCTTTTTGTTTCCATTGGTTCGATATTCGCGATTAAAAAGAAGGGCAATAGGATTATAGGTATCGAAATATTATTTGGCTTGGCCATACTTTATTTGTTTATATCCCTTTTAAGCATTAATAAAGAAGTTGATGTCTATTATGTTTTCAGGCAATTTATGATATTTGGATATGGAATTCTAATATACTTTATCATTAAAAAGTTTTATACGTTTGAGGAGGTCGAAAAAAGAATTTCATTGGGAGTTGCTTTTTTTGGAATATTGTGCCTTATCATCCAAGTCTTATATATTATTTACTTCAGTTTGGTTCATGAATCACTCCCCTTTTTTGACAGAAATTATTATTCTCCTATGATAATTTTAGGATTGATAGTGGCCTCTAGTTACTTTATGACTAAAGTAGAAAATGTTTATTTAAAGCACCTTTGCTTTTTATTTGTGTTTTTTGTTTCATTTTCAATCGGTCATGATTCCATATATTTGAGTATTTCACTTATTTATTTCGCATATTTGTTTTTAAGTGCAGGTAAGAAAGTTCAAATCATATTAATGATTTTATTAATAATCTGTGTTTTATTGGTAATGATGTTTATTCAATCTTTTACTGACATTAATATGCAATGGAGAATGATTTATTGGAAAGACTCTATTTCGAGACTTATTGATAATTATTTCATTTTTGGCGAGGGTTTTGGAACACCCTATGTGTCGCTAGAAGGGGCAGATAAATTGAACACCCTAGTGACGTCAAATGGCTATAGTTTTCAAGTGCTCAGAGAGGATAAATACTTAATTGCACCTCATAATTCTTTTTTGACTATGACTATTCATTTGGGGATTATTCCCTTAATACTATTAATTTTTCCGTTATTGGCCTTGTTTAAACAGAAATCGCTATTTGAGGACAATGAAATCATGTTTTTGTTTTTAAGTTTATTTGGAATTGTTGTTTTTTCATCATTTAATGTTATTTTGGAACTCCCACATTCTTCTTCAGTATTTTGGATAATTTATTTCGTCCTTATTTTTAAATTAATAGCAAAAAGTGGAACATTTTCAGTTAAGGAAAAGCTTTTATAAGCTCAAACAATATATAGAACAGCAACAATTCAAAGGTTGGGACCCATACGACGGACTCAACAGTTGGGTAATTCAAAAAACTTTTTTAGGTAAATCGAGATTCATTCGATTAGCATGGATACAACTTTTTAAGAGAAACCCAATCAATTTTAGAGCGATAGTTGGAGTGGAGAAAGCGTATAATCCAAAGGGGTTGGGCTTGTTTTTAACCGGATATTGCAACCTTTATAAATCAGATAAGAACGAGATACATCTCAAGACAATTACTTTTTTAGCCGATGAAGTTATTAAGTTACAGACATCAGGCTATTCTGGAGCTTGTTGGGGCTATAACTTCGATTGGCAGGCACGTGCGTTTTTTCAGCCAAAGCACACGCCGACAGTTGTTGCCACCACATTTATTGCTGAAGCATTGTTTGAGGCTTATGAAATTACAAGAAACCAGAAGTATTTAGACACGGCAATCAGCACATCAAAATTTGTGATGAATGATCTTAATAAATCGTATGACGAACAAGGCAACTTTACTGTATCTTACTCACCACTCGATAATACTCAAGTATTTAACGCCGGACTATTGGGAGCAAAGCTTTTGTCTCTAGTCTATAAGCATACTTATGATGAAACTTTGCTTCAAAACGCAAAAAAAATTGTGTCTTATGTGTGCAATAAACAAAAGAATGATGGTTCCTGGGCCTACGGAACCTTGCCGTTTCATCAATGGATTGATAATTTCCATACAGGTTTCAATCTCGAATGTATTAGTGTTTATAAGCAAGTCTCCAAAGACAACTCGTTTGACCAAAATTTAAAGTATGGAATGGAATATTACTTAAAAACGTTCTTCACATCACAGGGTGTTTCTAAATACTATAATAACAGAACTTTTCCTATTGATATTCATGCACCAGCCCAATTGATTGTGACTTTGAGCAAGTATGGAAATATTGAGATGCAAAAGGATCTAGTAGATAAAGTTCTGGGTTGGACTATCACAAATATGCAGTCTGATACAGGTTATTTTTATTATCAGAAAAAGAAACATTTCACATCAAAAATTCCTTATATTCGGTGGGCGCAGGCGTGGATGTTTTACGCTTTTAGTTACTATATTTTAGAATTTGATGAGAATGAATAGGGTGAATATCTTAAATACGACAATTGATAACTTGTCAAGCAAAGAAACGCTTCAAATAATAGAAAATTCAATAGTAAACCACGAGCAACTTCATCATGTTGTTGTGAATGCCGGGAAAATCGTAGACATGCAGTCCGACTTTCAATTAAGGCAAAGCGTCAACGATAGTGACCTTATCAATGCAGACGGACAAGCGGTCGTTTGGGCATCGAAGCTATTGGGTAAACCCATAAAGGAACGTGTGGCAGGGATTGATTTGATGATTCATGTGGTTGAAATGGCACATCAAAACAATTATAAGATTTTCTTTTTTGGTGCCAAAGAAGAAGTGGTTAAGAAAGTTGTGGAAGACTATTCCCAATTATACTCAAAAGACATTATCGCGGGATTTAGAAATGGATACTTTAGTAAAGACGAGGAATCAGCCATAGCTAAACAAATATCTGAAAGCGGTGCTAACATATTATTTGTGGCCATTAGTTCTCCGACCAAAGAGAACTTTCTTTACGAGAACAAGGGATTATTGAAGAATGTCAACTTTATCATGGGTGTTGGAGGTAGTTTTGACGTGGTTGCCGGCAAGGTCAAACGAGCCCCAAAGTGGATGCAAGCTTCTGGACTTGAATGGTTATATCGGTTTATTCAAGAACCAAAACGTATGTGGAAACGCTATCTTATCGGAAACTCGAAGTTCATTTATCTTGTCTTAAAAGAGAAATTTACGAGCGGCATATAAGAGTTCGTGTTTTAATATTGTACATATTTTATTGGCGCTCTACGATAAATTTGTAATCATACCATACCTTTCAACTTACTTCCCTATTTTTGTAGCCTAAAAAAAAAGAAATGAGCATAAAAAATATTTGCTGCATAGGTGCTGGGTATGTAGGAGGCCCAACTATGGCGATTATTGCCCAACAATGCCCTCACATTAGGGTA
>JBBSLN010000138.1:0-5988 GCA_038255205.1 Flavobacteriales bacterium | reverse complement strand
ATAACGTTAGACAAATATATAAAATAATCTATGAAATGCAAATAAATCCGACGAAATACTTAAAAAATGATTTTATGTGATTATTTTATTGTTAACTATTTCAACGGATGTTGTGGAAAACTCGTGGGTGTAAATCTCCTTTTTACGGAAAAAAAAATTTCGCTTTAGGATATCGTTGAAGTAATCGAAAAAAACAAAAATGCGGCTGAAATTAAGAATCTCTAACTAATTATTTTCAGAATATTATAAAGGCGTTAGTCAGATTTAATTAGGTCCTCCTTAAAAAAAATACGGCTCCAGGTGAGCTACAAGAACGCACATTAGAAAAGCTTATGAATTAACTAAAATAAAAAAAAGCTCCCGATGTACGGGAGCTTTATAGGTAGAAGCTAATTATGATTTGGGGAGTCTACTTAACTAACACTTTTTTAGAGGTTATACCATTGTCAGTAATTACTTTAACAATATAGGCACCAGAACTCAAGTTTTTCACTTTGTATTCTGAATGGATTGTATTTTCAACTGGTTTGATAGTACATATTGATTGACCCATAATATTGAACATTTCAATACTTTTTATATCCTTTAAATCAGGATTTACTAATACCAAGTTTTCGGAGTTATTTACATAATAAATGTCCAGAGTGGTCAGCTCATCCTCCTTCACGCTCAACACAGAACCTTCTTGGAACGTCAGTTCGAATCTATCTAAATAGGCGCCAGCTGGAAGATTGAACACAAATTGGCTTTTTCTTAAATTATGATAGGTATTTAAAACCTTATCATGGACGAATATTTGAATTTCATCTGATACGTTTTCCAAATGGTCAATACTGATATTGTTTTGTCCTCCGTTTCTCAAATGAAGACCTAGAGGAACCACGGACGTTTGAATGATGGTATCTATGGCTTGGATGTTGAATTTTTCATCACTTATCATCCAATACATATCATCCATTTGATTGTCGATGTATTTTGCATCATAACCCCAATCAATGTCTTCAGTGGCATTACTGTCAATCGTTAACAACAATTGTCTATGAATGGTGTTGACTGAATTGAAACCAATTCTGAATTTCATTCTTAGATCCTCACCATCAGGATTATAATTGGTAACACCAGCACCATCCGCTTGTCTCACAAAAATAGAGTTAGCTCCTTCTTTCTGGAAAAATCTCTGACTATTTCTAAATTTAATAATTCCACCATCACCTTCTGCCACTACAAAGAAACCTTGACCTACTGGGATATAGCGACCAGGTATTTTGGTTGGAGTTCCTCCCATACCGACATTAATATCATTTTCTCCCTTGGTAGCAGATGGTGTACCGCCAGATAGGTTATAAATCGCATAGCCACCTTGATAATCTCGTAGGTTATGTGAGCCGCCTCCCCAATGTTCCCAAAAATACAAAGTGCCTGATGTACTGCCAATGCCTGAAATAATCGGGCCATTATCCATGATGAATTTATCGCCATCAATCGCTGATGGATATGGATTACCCACCAAATAGTCGTTTCCGGAATTTAAGGTAAGATCGATGTCTCCATTGTTTGGCTTACCAGTGAATAAATAGTTTTGATTTGTTTGAATAGAACCAGTCCCTGGGCCTTTCATGGTGAATCCTTCTCCAGCACGTATCATTCCCGTGCTTCTAATATGTTGCCACGATGCGTATGAATTGTTGGGAAGATTTGCATATTTCCATACCCAATAATCCGCAATACCTATAGGGCTGGTGTTCGTGCCATTATAGCCAGACGTCAACCAATTTATGTTATTAGGGCCATCGGTCATCACATCCTTTACTCTGTAGCTGTTGTTATTTGTTAAATTATTAGAGACACCTACCGGAGATGACCAATAATTATAAGTAAACTTGTCAGCCGTTCCTTGTTGATTCTTCAGGAGCTTCCCTACACTGGTAGCATCCAGCTCACTTGCGTCACCTTGTACAAGTTGAGATTCGCCTTCCAACTTAATTGTACCATCTAATTTTAGATACCAACTTACATTCAATTCAGAATCGTTCTGAACGTTGAAATCGATAGGATTTGAACTTGCATCAAACTGATTTATGATAAGTGCTAAATGCTTTTGACTGCTATTATAACTAATGTCTTTATGCTTGACGTGTACAATGGAATAATCATACATTGTAGCATCCGTTCCACGCACGCCATTCCCAGAATCATCAACCGCAGCTGATAAAGTTCCACTTTGCTTTGTTACAAATGGTAATGGTGCATTCTGGTAATCAATGTGTTTTGTGTTGTAAATGCGCATACCAGAACTAACATCAACACTAGCTGTTGATAAATCATCAATGACATCGCCCTTGTAGGTGTCCATTCTGTAATAACGTTTTAGGGATGTCCAATCGAGTGGGACATTATTTGTTGAACTGATATAATTTGTTATATCCCTAGGTATAATTGCACCTCGTACAAAACTGCCATTTTTCTGTATTTCTTGATACACCATTTTATGGATTTCATCACTTGATAAAGCTTTATTGAAAACCCTCACTTCTTCAAGATAACCTTTGTAATAATTAGTGTCTGCCGAGGACGATTTTCCTAAAGTCAAAAGAGAGATATCAGTTGGTAATGAGCCAGAAATGGAAGTGCTTGCAGCTTCTGCACCGTTGATATATAGTTTTAAAAGTCCGCTAGAATTGCTATATGATGTAGCGATATGGTACCATCTATTAGTATTCAAACGAGTTGATGCCGTTATTGAAGTTCCTTTGGCATTGACCCTCATTGTTCTGGTGGATTGTAATTCTAAATAAAATTGATCTTGCCCCATGATACGTTGTGCACCATAAGATGTTGGATCTATCTTTATCCAGGTCATCATAGTTGATTCTCCCCAGCCGTTAATAACCGAAACATCTTGTGCATAATCGTTGCGTCCATCAAAGAAAAGGTGTAATTTTTTGTCTAAATCCCTTGGTGAGCCAAAGGCGGCATCATTGGTGTCAAATAAATCCAATAAACCATCACCTTCGGCATCGGTGTTTCCGTCCACGCGACCATCGTTATTGGCATCTAAATGAGCATAAAGTGTACGAGAAATATCATAAGTAGAGCCATCAGAAGTAATATCAATGTAGTCTGGAATCCCATCATTATCTGAATCCTTTACAAAATAGATACTTCCAATTCCTTGATTGACATTGCCATAAGCAGTTTCGAAAGTAGAACCAGTATAATAGTCATAGATATCTAAAATTCCATCTGCAAATAGTTCAACGACACCATCAGAATCGAAATCCTTTTTTCTAACTAAATCGGTATCTGGACCATCGCCCACGCCATCACCATTAATATCTCCATCTCCATTTTGGTAGGATAATTCTGCGGTATTTCCTGCGCCCGATTCATCCACGTCAAAGATGGCATCATTATCACTGTCTAGGTCAAGATAATTTGGAGTTCCATCACCATCAGAATCGAGTGTGATATGACCTTCTGTCAAATCATGCATGCCGTTACCGTTGTTGTCTACCCAGCCTGAAGTATAGGTTAAAGTTGCCTTACCCTCACTTAAAGCTCCCAGTCCAGCTTCTACAACATCTGGAATGCCATCGTTGTCTGAGTCCAAATCAAAAACATCGGCAACACCATCACCATCGGTATCGCAAAGAGTTTGTGATATGACAATATCATCAATAGCGAGATCATTACCCCCGCCACCAGAAGCATTATTGATAAAACGTACTTTAAAATCCGTAATGTCTCCAAGGTTTAAACTGGTGGTAAATTGTAACCATTCACTTTGTGGGCACGAATTATCTCCTGTTCCACCTGAACATCTGCCAAATGGCCCCGTATTGATGGTTGCAAGGATGTTGCCGGAGAAATCCAAAAATTGAACTGTTATATCTGGTAAAATTGTGCCTGGATATAGGTTGCGTGCCATAATATTCATTGCCCAGAAATTATAGGTAATGGGTATATTTGATAAGACCCCGGTAATATTCGTCTCATAAAAAACACCTGGAGTAAAGCTTGCATTAAATACGGCCATTCTACCATTGGTGTCGTTTGGGGTGTGGTCAGGAGAACTGGTCCAAGCGAGATCACCATGGATGTTGTCAGGATCACTAGCCACTGTGCCAGTGATTTTTGATACTACTGTATACTCGCCGTCATCAAGAATTTTACTCGATTGGAAAGGACATTGCGTGGTATTGGGCCCAACAATACCATCTTCAAAACAATAGGAAGTAGTCGCTGCATAATTTGTGGTATTGATGGTGGTCCTTCCTGTTCCTGTACCAAAGGTTTCATTCAAGAATTTGTAATTTACAGATTTAGAGAAAGAAGAGCGCTTACATGCCAGCTCTTCTTCGTTATCCTGAATACCGTCATTATCATCATCGATATCCACATTATCAAAAACACCGTCACCATCGCTGTCAAAAAAGTTCTGATGTGCTCCTGCTGATATTAGATAATTATAAACACTTTCGTTGGTATCGTTATTATTGATTGTTACAGTCGTTGTTTTTATACCGATTGTAAGTGTTTTAAAGCTGACGTTGAATGAAGTACTGCTGCCAGGGGCTACAGTTGTAGCGTACGGAGTGCCTACAATAGCGAAATCGGTATTATTGGATAAGTTAATACTGGAAATTTCAAGATTGCTTGTGCCCGAATTGTGAATTGTAAATGTTTTTGTGACTACGGTGCCAAGGTTTACATTCCCATAATCTGTATTGTCCCCAGTGTTTGGCGTTGTATCCTCATCAGCAATGGAAATGTTATTGCCTCGTACATCGATTTCTGGACCGCCACCATAAACTCTAATAATTATATTGTCTAGATAAATTTTGTCGTTGGGATTGTTCCCGTTAGCTCTAAACCTAAATCTCGAAGAATTGGTAAAGCCGAAGCTCGTATTTGTGATGGTTCGGGTGTGGGAATAATTAACATCATTATTGATATTGGTGCCTACCGTATAAGTAAAAAGATTTGTCCATGAGCTGCCACCATTGTTGGAAAATTCCATAAAGAATCCTTCACCGTTTGATAGACGTTCTGTTTTAAATGCAAATTCAAGTGAAGCGGAATCGTACGATGTTAAATTTATATTATTTGTATAAGTGTTTGAAGACCCAGTGCCATTTTTAAGTTCAACCGAGGTGCCAAGGTCTAAAGGTGATGGATTGACCAATTGACAGTTATCACCACCATCAACCCATACGCCCCAGCCAGATTCGAAATTATCAGTGTAAAGAACCGTTTGCGAAAAGGATGGATGTATTATCGTAAAAAGAAATACTATGAATATTACTTTTACAAAAGGAGTAGAATTTTTCATAAGCGGTTAATTTTGATTTGGGACTAATTACCAATTTTGAGGGAACAGTAAAATGGATTAATCAACGACTTAAGAGGGAAATTGGTTTTTTATGTCTATATTTTTAATTCTTTTATTGTTAATGATTGACTCTTTAGATTATAAATACTTATTAGGGCATGCCAAATGACAAAATCTCGCAATTTAGGAGATATTTTTCATTTCTATTTGTTTTATTTTTATAGTTTCACTTCCATTAGCGCCAATCTCCATAGCACGTTCCATTAAACAATCTGCAATCGATAAATTAGTATCTGCTAGATATATGATAGTGTTTTGGAAATAGAGAGTAGTATCAGAAGAATGAGTGAAAACGACGCAATCAGAAGCATTGGTCAATAGATTTTGCGCTATTGTTCCGGCTATACAAATCATTATAAAAACACAAAGTAGTTTTGCTTTCATGGGTTCGGTTCTAAGCTTAGATTTGGGCTCTAAAGTTGGAATGGTCTAAATTTTAAGCTAATATAATACATCACTAAACAATAATCCATAAAATGCAAATATTATCGACGAAATGCATTTTGATTTCATTATTATCTTTAGTTTGTATTGATTAACATTTTCTTAATTATCGGGTCAAATGTATAGAAATATCCGTGAAATGCAAATTAATT
>JBBSLN010000137.1:0-6059 GCA_038255205.1 Flavobacteriales bacterium | reverse complement strand
TTACCAGGGCGATTGGGAGGGCATCAGTACTCAAAGCCCATCCTCAATCCTTCCCGAAGGGAAGGAAGTAAATATTTAGAACTACCAATATGATTCTCTCACTAAAAAGATACATCCGCAACAATTCCATTTCCTTTGGAAAGGGTTACGGATAGGAAAAAAAAGTCCTGATGAGCTAACTATCAGGACTTTTCAAAGTTTAGTTGAGAAGCGCTTCAAACTTCATTTTATTACAATTTATAACACTTAAAGCCTTAGAATAATTCAAAAGAAAATCCACTGTTTCTTCTTTTGGGTTCAAATTGATTTGGGATTCCGTAATTTTTTCAGAGTAAAGTTTTGCCATTTTAGGTTTTTAGTTTGGTTATAATCCTAATAACGCAACGAAACTTACTTTAGTATATCAAATTGTTAATTTGTTAAAATAATATTTTTTTGGTCGATGACCTTTCTCAAATTGATGAGCGCGTAACGCATACGTCCCAAAGCAGTATTAATGCTCACGCCAGTCTTATCGGAGATTTCCTTAAAACTCATGTCCTGATACATACGCATGATCAAAACATCCTTCTGGTCTCCCGGAAGTTCTTCAATCAAACGTCTTAGGTCGCATTCAATTTGTTCTTTAATCAGGGATTTTTCGGCGTCCAGCGCTGAATCCGTTAAGACTGAAAAAATACTGAACTCGCCAGAATTGTCAAATTTGGGCATTCTATTATTTTTTCTGAAATGGTCGATGACCAAATTATGTGCAATACGCATCACCCAGGGTAGAAATTTACCTTCCTCATTGTATTTACCAAGTTTAAGCGTCTTGATAACTTTGATAAAGGTGTCCTGAAAAATATCTTCAGTGATATCCCTATCATAGACTTTGGAATAAATAAAACTATAGATTTTTTGCTTGTGCCTGTAGATTAAAACGGAGAGCGCGTTTTCGTCGCCCTTAATGTAGCTGCTCACCAAAGCAGCGTCTGTGATAAGTTCGTGTCTCATAATCATTACTTTTACATACATGGATTGCGCCATGCTAGGGGGTTATTTTAAAAGTAATCTTATGATATAGGCAACTGTAATTTAAATGATTATGATTCAAATATAACAACAATCATTCCTAAAAAGCAAAACTTCGGACTAAACTTTAACATTTATTTGCACAATAAGTTTTTTTCAAGGCTGAAATAGATAACGTATCTTTGCAAATCCATGAGCAAAAATCCTATGTACAGTAAGCTTTCAGAAGTAAATCCAAGACAGAATATCATTATCAAAGGCGCCAATCTTCACAACCTAAAAAATATGGATGTGGTGATTCCGAGAAATAAATTAGTGGTCATAACAGGGTTATCGGGTTCTGGGAAGTCTAGTTTAGCGTTCGATACTTTATATGCTGAAGGTCAACGTCGCTATGTAGAAAGCCTGTCGAGTTATGCGCGACAATTTTTGGGACGCCTCAACAAACCAAAGGTGGATTATATTAAAGGAATTGCCCCAGCCATCGCAATTGAACAGAAAGTCAATTCTACCAATCCACGTTCGACTGTTGGAACCTCTACGGAAATCTATGATTATTTGAAGTTGCTGTTCGCTCGTATTGGGAAAACCTATTCTCCCATTTCTGGAAACTTGGTCAAAAAACACACCACTGCAGACGTCTTAAATCTTGTGAAGTCTTTTGAAGATGGCGAAAAGCTGCTTCTCCTCGCTCCCATTATTCTGGAAGAAGGACGAACGATGGATGACAAGTTGAAAGTCTTGCAACAGCAAGGATATGCTAGAATACAGGTTAATAATGAAGTGCTGCGGATTGAAGACGCTTTGGAAAAAAATCTCAATAAAGATATCTTTCTGGTTGTTGATAGAATCGTTGTAAAACATGAAGATGATTTCTATAATCGATTGGCCGACGCCATTGAAATTTCGTTTTTTGAAGGCAAAGGAACCACCATTATTGAGACACTTTCCAATAACAAGCAAACTGCTTTCAACAATCGGTTTGAATTGGATGGTATGATTTTTATGGAACCGAATGTGCATTTGTTCAGCTTTAACAATCCGTATGGTGCCTGTCCAAAATGTGAAGGCTATGGCGATGTCATCGGGATTGATGAGGATTTGGTAATTCCAAACACAGCACTTTCGGTTTATGAGAATGCTATTTTTCCATGGCGAGGCGAAAGTATGAGTTGGTATCGTGACCAGTTGGTGAACAGTTCACATAAATTTGATTTCCCGATTCATAAGCCATTTTTCCAATTGTCGGAAGTACAAAAACAATTGGTTTGGGAAGGCAATAAGCACTTTACCGGCTTAGATCATTTCTTTGCGGAATTGGAATCAAAAGCCTATAAAATTCAGAATCGTGTGATGCTATCGCGGTACAGAGGAAAAACGAAATGCAACAAATGCCATGGCAAACGCTTAAGACCTGAAGCCAATTATGTAAAAATCGCAAATGTGACGATTACTGATTTAGTGGGAATGCCTTTGGATAAATTGACAAATTTCTTTAAACAATTGGAATTGAACGACCACGACGCAAAAATTGCAGAGCGTTTGTTGAAAGAAATTACAAATCGCTTGAGTTTTCTATCAAATGTTGGCTTGGATTACTTGACCTTAAATAGAAAATCGAACACCTTATCAGGAGGAGAAAGTCAGCGTATTAACCTAGCAACATCGTTGGGAAGTAGTTTGGTGGGCTCGATGTATATTTTGGACGAACCAAGTATTGGTCTACATCCAAAGGATACAGAAAAACTGATTGTCGTCTTGAAAGCCTTGCGTGATTTAGGAAATACCGTTATAGTGGTAGAACACGATGAAGACATTATGAAAGCAGCCGACGAAATCATTGACATCGGTCCCGAAGCTGGAACTTTAGGTGGTGAAGTAGTCGCACATGGAACTTATGATGATATTTTAAAATCTGATTCTTTAACTGCTCAATACTTGAATGGTAAGATGCAAATCGAAGTTCCTAAAAAGCGCAGAAAATCAAAATACCAAATTGAAATTTTAGGCGCTCGAGAACATAACCTTCTGAATATTGATGTGACTTTTCCTTTGGAAATGCTCACCGTAGTTTCCGGTGTATCAGGCAGTGGAAAAAGTACTTTGGTCAAAAAAATTCTATATCCAACGATTCAAAAGCATCTGACAGGCTTTGGAGATAAAGCTGGACAATTTTCAGAAATAAAAGGCAATTATAAAAATATTCAACATGTAGAATTTGTCGACCAGAATCCTATCGGTCGTTCTTCGCGTTCGAATCCTGTGACGTATATTAAGGCTTATGATGATATCAGAGCGTTGTTTGCAGGTCAGAAGTTGAGTAAAATAAGAAACTATCAAGCGAAACATTTCTCATTTAATGTGGATGGTGGCCGTTGCGAAACCTGCAAAGGCGATGGCGAGGTGACCATTGAGATGCAATTTATGGCGGATGTGCATTTGATTTGTGAAACATGTAATGGGAAACGTTTCAAAAAAGAAGTGCTGGAAGTTACTTTTGAAGACAAGAGCATCGATGATGTTTTGAGTATGACGATTGATGATGCCATATCTTTTTTCGCCAAAAACAATCAATCCAAAATACAAGGGAAATTGCAACCACTTCAAGATGTAGGATTGGGTTATGTGACGCTTGGTCAAAGTTCCTCTACCCTATCTGGTGGTGAGGCGCAGCGTATCAAGTTGGCAACATTTCTCGGAAAAGGTTCTAAAAGCGACAATGCCTTATTCATATTTGATGAACCCACGACTGGTTTACACTTTCACGATATAAAAAAACTGTTGACTTCCTTTCAGGCTTTGATTGAGCAAGGTCATTCCATCATTGTCATTGAGCATAACCTAGAATTGATCAAATGTGCCGATTACATTATCGATTTAGGTCCAGAAGGAGGCGAACGTGGTGGGCAATTGATTTCACAAGGCACACCAGAGGAATTGGTGAAGGATAAGAAGTCAATTACAGGTAAGTATTTAAAGGAGAAAATTTAGTTCGCAGGCACAGTCGCAGTTTTCAGTCGCTCACTTTACCTAATCGGTTTATAAAACTTTCGACTTTGCTTCCTAAGCTTCTGCATTACGACCCGTTTTACTTCAGGCTTCCATTTGCCAACTACTAGCTACGTTCAATAAAACAAAAACGCCATCATCCCCACAATGAATGCGGCAAACGGGATGACGATTGATAAAAACACAAAACTAATGACATTGCTCTTGACAAAACTCATTAAATAGTCTTGGCCATAGAATCTTTTGACACCCAAAAACAGATAGAAAAAAGTTGACAGCATTACTATCATAATAATCCACCAAGGAAAGTCATCCCATAGCAATGTGGATAATGTTAAAATACTGAATACCGTAAATAGAAAGGAAAAAAAGTAAAAGGTAAATACTAAATGATGGGCAAATTGGCCTTTATTGGAATAGAAAATTTTAAGAATCAAAGCAAAAATTGGCAATAAAATGAACATTGCTATAGGAACGCTATCATAAAACGCCTGTAAAATAGAGCCTACACTTTTGCTTTTATAAAATTTAATTCCCTGTCTATAAAATCGTTTGGTCAATATATCATCATCTTCCTTCATGCCCAATTGCCTATAAATCTTTTGGTCTGAAGTTCCATTGGCTATCATGGAATCTATTTCGTCGCCATTAAAATTTCTACCAAATATTCTGCTGTTTGGTGAGCCAGCTTTTTTAATCAGTGTATCCAACTTTTTAATTTCTGAATCATTGAGACCAAGCTGCTTTTCATTTTTAGTTATATAATCTAAATCTATTTGGGCTAAAATTGAATCTGCCCTTCGTAGCTGAATTGAATCTTTAATAACCACGTCTTTATCAAATGCTTTTTTAATATCAGTATCGAATTCTTCCGACTGCTCTCTTGATATGAAGCTGAACAAAAAGAAAAATACCACAGAAATGAAAAGATACATTTGAGCAGGGTGTATGTATAACAAACGCTTACCTTCCACAAACTTTTTGGCTAAATAACCTGGTTTGATCATCAAAGGAATAAAACTTTTAAAAAAGCGCGCATCAAATGAAAAGTAATTGCTGATTGTATTTGTGAACAAAACACTTAAGGTAAGCTTGTCTTCAGCTTCCTGTCCGCAATACGGACAATAAGGATAGTGTGCCTCAAAGCATTGATTACAATTGGAACATTCGATGGTTGGTTTTGGCATGATCGGTTGTTGATTGTTGATTGTTGATTGTTGATGGATATAAAAGTAGTAAAATTATTATAGGATATAATTTGCAAATACACGAATGTTTTTCCATGGTCAATGTTTGATTGTTCTCTAAAGCTCAAAACTTCTTTGTGTCTTTTCGCTTCTGCGAGCAAAAACAAATAATTCCACTCTTAACCACATCACAATAAATAATATAAAATTTTTGGCACGCAAATTGAACATTTCAAAATCTATAGCGTAAATCGAATTGCTAATGAGTAGGTACGATCTTAATCCTTTATTATGAAGACAAAATTACTTTTTACAGTAATATGAATTATAACAAAGTTGGTCGATTGCCCCAAGTAGGTGGTTTAGGATTCACTTACTATGGTTGGGGTGAAATTGTTCATAGTTCAGGATTGGTAAATTTCAACAACAGGCATTACAACTGCAACCTTGGTCAAGGTCAAGGCAACAACTATGGTAATCAAACGATTTAAACAATGAGTATGAAGACTGCTACTATTACCGAAAAGTTAATAAGGTGAAGAAACAAAAGAAAATAAAAAAATAACATCTACTTTATGTTGAACTTAAACCCTGAAGTCCTTTCCCTAAAGACTTTGTGGGTTTTTGTTTTTAGTAATAGCAATCTTATGATTCAAACGACTAGTATTTTTTATAATGAACATTTATTTCAGAACAGCAGAAACTAATTATAGAACAGCACAATAAAATATTTTACTGATTGTCAAGCATTTAAACATAACATTTTGATTTTGGCACGTTGTTTGAATATCAAAAGGTATGTTAAACTTAAAACAAATACTCATGAAAAAATTAGCTTTATTTTTTACT
>JBBSLN010000136.1:0-6085 GCA_038255205.1 Flavobacteriales bacterium | reverse complement strand
TTTTTGAGGCTTAAGGCGATATTGTTCGGTCTGTAATTATATAATTTGGCAAAAGCTTGAACTTTTTCACGTGTATCTTCACTAATTTCGATGCTATTTCGGAGCGCTTTGGAAACAGTAGATATGGAGACATCGAGTTCTCTGGCGATTTGTTTGAGGGTGATTTTTCTCTTCATTGTTCATTAAATTATATACGAATTTAAAGAATTAAGTTGAACTATTAAATCTTTACAATTCCGAAGTTGACATTAATGATACTTCATAATTGGTTATTTAATAAATTTTGAGTATTTTCATTGAAATCTTACCAATTTAAAAAAAGTTTTTAACACGAAAACGTTTTCGCTAGGCAAATACGGAACACTAACAATGTAGATACTTAAAATTTACATAGATTTAACCCGAGAAGTGAAAATATATTGAATTTTAAAGCAACTAATTCTTAAGAATAGTGTATGAAAACATTTTTAAATAGTTTATTATTATTGGCATTATTATTTCCCTCAATATTGTTGTCACAATCAACTGTTTCGGGAACTGTAACAGAAGCCACTAGCCAATTACCAGTGCCAGGTGTGAACATTATCATCAAGGGAACTAGTACTGGCACAACCACTGATTTTGACGGAAAATATTCCATCAATGTCACATCTGGAGATATTCTCGTATTTTCATATGTAGGATATTTATCCCAAGAAATCGCATATAACAATCAATCCACAATAAATGTGGCTATGGCCGAAGATGCAGCCAAACTCGATGAAGTTGTAGTCATTGGTTATGGTACTACAACAGTAAGAGATGCAACGGGATCACTGGAAAAAATTGATTCGGAGTCTTTTAACAAAGGTGCTATTGTATCGCCAGAAAATCTATTGGCAGGTAAATCTGCTGGTGTGAGAATTACTTCATCTTCAGGTTCCCCAGGATCTGGTGCTGAAATCAGGATCAGAAATGGTGGTTCATTAAGCGGTAGCAACAGTCCTTTAATTGTTGTTGACGGTATCCCATTGAGTGGACAAAGCATCAACGCAATCAATCCTAATGAAATTGAAAGCTACACGATTCTTAAAGATGCTTCAGCTACAGCAATTTATGGTTCACGTGCAACTGCTGGTGTTGTTATCATCACCACCAAAAAAGGCAAAACAAATGCACCACTTAAAGTAGAGTATGATGTGCAAATGTCTACTGGCAAATTATTTGACAAAGTCGATGTATTGAGCGCCGATCAATTCAGACAATATATCATCGACAATGACGGAGATGAGAGTTTATTGGGAAATGCTAGAACTGACTGGCAAGACCAAATTTATGAAACTGCTGATGGTGGTATCCACAACTTAACTATTTCAAAAGGTTTTAAAAACAGTTCTATACGTGTCAACTACAACCTAGCGAATCAAAATGGTATTTTGTTGACCTCTCAATATAGAAGAAATGCTTTAAATTTGAATTACGAGCATAGACTATTAGATGATCATTTAAAAGTGAACATAACTTCTAAAGGAAGTTTTGTTGATAACCGTTTTGCTGATGAAGGCGCAATAGGCAGTGCTTTGTTCTTTGACCCTACTCAACCTGTAGAGGGTAATTTTGCTGGTTATTTTGAATTTGAAGATGAAGATGGGGTAAGAAATCTTGCACCAAGAAATCCTATTTCTTTATTGTTGCTAAGAGATAACAGACAACGTGCCAAAAGAAATATTTCTAACCTTCAATTGGACTATAAATTTCACTTCTTACCAGAATTGAGATTCAATGTGAACGCTGGTTTTGACTATGAAGAATATGACGGTCGATATTTTACAGATCGAGATGCTGGTTTCAACAATTTGAATGCTGGTCAATTTCCATCAGAAGGCACGTATTTTGGAACCAATAAAAACAGACTTTTAGATCTTTACTTCAATTATAAAAAAGATTTAAGTTCTATCGTCACAAGAGTCGATATTACGGCTGGACATACTTACCAAAGATTTTACAATCTTGGAGAGTCAAGAAATTTAAATACCGCAACAGGTATATTTGATCCTGTAGTGCCTCCTTCTCCATTCCAACTTATTTTGGAATCTTACTTTGGTAGAGCTGAATTCACGTTGGCCAACAAGTATATATTCACTGGAACATACCGAAGAGATATTACTTCAAGATTTTCGCCCAATAACAGAAATGGAAATTTCCCTTCTGCCGCTTTTGCATGGTTAACTTCTGATGAAGATTTCCTAAAGGATTCAAAAACTGTAAGCAACTTGAAGCTTAGATTAAGTTGGGGTATTACAGGTCAACAAGCGATTGGTGGGTCATTCCCTTATCTAGGTGTTTATAGCCAAGGTGATATCGCATCACAATATCAATTTGGAAATCAATTTGTCCCAACCATCAGACCTGAGGGTTATAACGAAAATCTTAAATGGGAAGAAGCAAGTATGTACAACGTAGGTTTGGACTATGGTTTCTTCAGTAATAAAGTGACAGGTAGTGTTGATTTATATTACCGAAAAAACAAAGATTTATTGCAATTTGCTCCTGTGCCTGCAGGAAGTAATTTAGAAAACTTCTTAGATCAGAATGTTGGTGAGACTGTGAGTAGAGGTATTGAGTTTGGTGTTAATTTCTCTCCAGTTAAAACTGATAATTTTAATTGGGATGTAAGTACGAATTTTACCTTGAGTGACGTGGAAATCACCAAACTTACTTTGAGTGATGCTCCAGGATCAATCGGCACTCCAACCGGACCAGGATTGTCTGGTGGTGTCGGTAACCTTATTCAAATCAATACAGTAGGATTTGAACCAAACGCTTTTTATGTTTTCAAGCAGGTATTTGATTCTAGTGGTCAACCTTTAGAGGGTGTATATGTAGATTTGAATGGAGACAATATCATTAATGATAGTGACAAATATAGATATCAATCGCCTACTCCAGATGCCTTTTTCGGATTTACTTCAAGCATGAGTTATAAAAATTTAGATTTTAGCTTTACTTTAAGAGGTAGTTTAGGAAACTACATGTATAACAACTTTAAGTCAGCTAACGGATATGGACAAGCTATCTTGAACCAAGTAGGAAATATGCACTATGGTAACGGAAGTACTGATGTATTAAATACCGGCTTTGTAAATAATCAACAATTTTCCGACTTATATGTCGAAGATGCTTCTTTTATGAAACTAGACAACATTTCATTAGGCTATAACATTCCATTTGAAAAAATAAAATTCAGAGCTTCATTAACTGCTCAAAACGTAGTAACCATAACCGATTATTCCGGTTTGGATCCAGAAATTGCGAGCGGAGTTGACAATAACGTTTATCCTAGACCAAGAACATTTGTTTTGGGATTGAACTTTACATTTTAAAAAAAAAACTATTAAAAGAAAAAAATTATGTTGAACAAAATTAGAAAAACTGCATTGCTTGCTTTTGGTCTTTTGGCTATCGTTTCTTGTACAAAAGAAATTGACGATTTAAAGCCAATCAATCAGGCAACGGCTGATAATGTTTTTGAAGACCCTACATCTTACAAATCATTTTTAGCCAAAATTTATGCTGGTATTGCTATCAGCGGGCAGCAAGGCCCTGCTGGTAACCCTGATATTTCAGGACTGGATGAGGGCTTCTCGAACTATCTCCGTTTATATTGGAAGGTACAAGAGTTGACTACAGATGAGGCAATAATTGGATGGAATGACGGTACAATTAAAGATTTACATTATCAAAATTGGACTGCTGGAAACGAATTCATAGGAACAATGTACTCTAGAATTTTCTATCAAATTGCCCTCTGCAATGAGTTTATTCGTCAGACATCTGACGACAAATTAGACTCAAGAGGTGTTGACGGCGACTTACGTGCTGACATACAGACTTATCGAGCGGAAGCCCGTTTTATGAGAGCTTTGAGTTACTATCATGCATTAGATATGTACAGAAACGTTCCGTTCACTACAGAAGCTAATGAAGTGGGTGCCTTCTTACCAACACAAACCAATCCAGAAGCCTTGTTCGACTATATCGAATCTGAATTGATTGCGATTGATACAGAACTAGTTGATGCTGGTCAAAATGAGTATGCAAGGGCAGATCAAGCTGCCGCATGGATGTTATTGGCTAAATTGTATCTCAATGCTGATGTATATATCGGATCTGAAAGATATACTGATGCAAGAATACAAGTTGAAAAAGTAATCAATTCTAACCAATACACGTTAGAGCCAAACTATGAGCATTTATTTTTAGCCGACAATGATCAATCTAACGAGATTATTTTCCCAATTGCATTCGATGGTTTATTTACACAAGCTTTTGGTGGGATGACGTTTTTAGTACATGCTCCAGTAGGTGGCAGTATGAGTGCCGCATCCTTTGGCATCAATGGTGGTTGGGCTGGTGTAAGAACCACTAGTGCATTTGTAGAGAAATTTCCAGGAATGGAAGACTCTGATGATGGAAGAGAATTATTTTACACCAATGGTCAATCTTTAGAAATCAACAATGTTTCTGCATTCAACAATGGCTATGCGATTGCAAAATATAAAAACGTGGACAGAAATGGCAATGCAGGATCTGATCCATCAGGAAACTTCCCAGATACTGATTTTCCAATGTTTAGATTAGCAGATGCCTATTTAATGTATGCTGAAGCAAACTTAAGAGGTGGCGGAGGTTCATTGGCTACAGCGGTTAGTTACATAAATCTTTTAAGAGAGAGAGCTTATGGAAATAACAGCGCAAATATTACAAGTGGTGATTTAACTTCAGATTTCATTTTAAATGAAAGAGCTCGAGAATTATATTGGGAATGTCATAGAAGAACTGATTTAATACGGTTCAATAAGTTCACTGAAAACGGAGTATGGCCTTGGAAAGGAAATGTTCCTGGTGGAACTACCACCTCATCTTTTAGGAATGTTTTTCCTATTCCAACATCAGATTTAAGTGCAAACCCTAACTTACAACAAAACCCAGGTTATTAATTAAAAAAAAATACAGCGATGAAAAAAATTAAAATTTTATTAGTATTGTTCGTAGCCGTTTTAGGCTTCAATTCTTGTTCGGAAGACCCTATAACATTTACGGCCCAAGAACCAGGTGCATTTAGTTTCACTAATTCATTCTCAAGTGAATATGTTCTAACTCCTGCAGCTTCAGGTAATTTAGGCGAGCGTTTTACATGGCAAAATGCAAATTTCGATGTTCCAACTGCTGTAACATATGAATTACAACGTTCTTTAACAGGTGACTTCAGTGACGTATCAGTTGTTGGTAGCACATCTGGTAATGAGATTGCAATTACAATAGGTGATTTATTGTCTATGGCTTCGAATGCAGGTTTGGATAATAATCCTGATACAGAAAACCCAAATACAGGTGATGTTTGGTTTAGATTAAGAGCTTATATTGGTACTGGTGAATTGGAATCGATTTCATCTCCTCAGTCCCTAACACTTGTACTTCCAGAAAATATAGTGGTTGATGAAGCAGTATGCGAACTTGATGAATTATATGCTGTAGGTGCTGGTTTACCAACTGCAGGTTGGGATTGGGCAACACCTGTAGTATTTACTTGCACTGGAAATGGTGTGTACTCTGGAAACGTTGAACTGACCAGTGATGGTGATGGCAACTTTAGATTTTTTACAGTTGCAACCGATTGGGGCTCTGGAAGAAACTATCCATATTATGCTGATGCAGGTTATACTATTGATGCCAATTTTGTGAATGCAGCCGATGGCGATAGCAACTTTAAATTCGTTGGGACTTCAGGTCTTTACAATCTTCAGATTGATGACGTAAACAAAACCATCATTCTAGGTGAGGCACAGTCTTCAGGTACTTGTGAAGTTGAAATCTTATATGGTGTAGGTGCTGGCTTACCAACTGCAGGTTGGGACTGGGCGACACCAGTTGAGTTATTATGTTCTGGTGATGGTATTTGGTCTGCAAATGTAAGTTTTCAAAATAATGGAGGAGCTGATAACAATTTCAGATTTTTTACAGAAGCAACAAACTGGGATTCAGGTAGAAATTATCCTTTCTATGCAGATGCTGGTTACACGATCGATCCTGACTTTGTAAATGC
>JBBSLN010000135.1:0-6142 GCA_038255205.1 Flavobacteriales bacterium | reverse complement strand
TGAAATCCCTTCAGTAGCTGCTGCGTAGATTCCGTATAGGAAAAATAAACCTATGAATATATAGATGTTGTCGTTGCCTGCCATTCCGAAATAAACGATGGCAAAGAGTATCAATCCAAAAGTAAATACTTTTTTTAGCCCAATTTTATCGGCTAATATGCCAATAGGAAAGGCAAATAGAGCATAAATCAAATTATAGAAAATATATACACCAATAACGGCTACGTCATCTAATCCAGCATCTTTCGCTTTTAACAATAAGAAGACATCGGAACTGTTGAAAAGTGTAAAAGCCAGCAATCCTATGACCAATTTGCGATACGCACTCGGACTTTGTTTCCAATAATTCAAAAATGAAAAGAAGGAGGTCGGTTTTTTGTTTTCAACAATTGGAGCATTTGTGTCTTTCAATAGAAAAGAAGCAGCAATTGCTAATAATCCAGGTACAAAAGCTATAAAGAAAAGTGTTTTATAATCTTCCGGATAATAGTAGAGATATAACAAGGCCAATGCTGGTCCTAAAACGGCACCAAGTGTATCCATGGAACGGTGGAATCCGAAGACTTTTGCTTTTGTTCTAGGCGTTGCTTCGTCTGATAATAAGGCGTCTCTTGCTCCAGTCCTTATGCCTTTTCCCAATCGGTCTATGGTTCGCGCTAAAAATATCCATAGTGGAAAGATAAAAATTGCCATCATAGGTTTGGAAATCGCACTAAAGGCATAACCAAGCTGAACAAAAGGAACACGTTTTCCTGAATTGTCGCTGCGTTTTCCAAAATAGCCCTTACTCAATCCAGCAGTCGCTTCGGCAACACCTTCTAGAATCCCTATTAAAACAATCGTAAAGCCAATACTTTGAAGATAAATCGGAAGAATAGGGTAAAGCATTTCGCTCGCAGTGTCCGTAAACAAGCTGATGAGTGATAGAATCCAAACCGTTTTACTGATGTGTTTCAAGGTCTATTAAATTATTAATGGAAGATACACATTTGATATCAGGCAATTCTAAAATCAACTCCGTTTTACCAACAAACTACATTGTTTTCCAAAAAGTGCCGCGACACCTGCTGCCAATCCACCAATCAAACCTGTAACTAAAATCAAAAGAAATGCATTTCCGCCAAGTGGCAGTAATACGGCGATTTTTTTGCTCAAAATAAAATCATTGGCATTTCCCAACCAAAACGCATAGACTGACCAAAATAAAAGGATTGCGAAAAAAGGAACAAAAAATACTGCAGCACGTTTCAAACTGAAAAATAATGCCGTCGCAAAAGACGCAACCATCACTGACCACCAAGGTAAAAATTGTGACAATATAATAGCAACAATCAAGGTTACTGTAAAATTTATTACGGACTTATTCATGGTTTTGGTGCTAGAGTTAGTGTGGACATGATACCGTCTGATTCGTTTTGATCTTGCATAAATAGAAGATTAAGATACTTGCCGACTGCCCAATCATCAATAAAATTATCATAATATTTACTACCAGGATTGCCTGACTGACCTCCAGGATAAATACCCAACGCAGTAGGAGGAGAGGTCATTTCCACAATCATTCGCCATGAAGGGCCATGGTTTTTAGAGGCCGCATTAACGGTATTGTAATCACCACCAATAGGTAAGTCAAATCTTGAAAAGGCTGGAAGTGCCTGTAAAAGGTGTCCAACGAAGGTTGCTTTGTATGCGCTCCATTTATAATCACCATTCTCGGCTTTCCAGTCCATCAATTCTTTGGCAGTTTGCTTAAAAGTGATAAGAAATAAGTCCTTCGAAGTCTCTTTTTTAGGTGTATCGACTATGTCCATAAAATCATCATCGGGATGATGTTTCAACATATAGATAGTTTGGTAAGTGAACGGTTTTTCCATAGCGACCGTTTCCAAATTGTATTCATCCCATGTGATATCAAACAATTTACTCCACCATAAATCCCAAATGCTGGGTGCAATTTGGTCAATATCGCTATAATAATTCCAAGATTTGATTTGGTTTAAAATGTCTTTTTCGTCTGTAGTAAGTGTGGAAGTGTCCATGTTGGCGAACATATAGGGTAATAATTCCGAAGCTTTCAAATTGTAATTATTGTTCTGCAAATCTTTAAAATCCTGAATGTTAATCTTATCTTTTGACCTAAAAAAATCATTGATGACACGGTTTCTGTAGGTTTCATATCTATTATTGAAGACATAAAACGGATACGATTCATCCACAGGGTGCTGATTTGCCGAACTCACAAAACCACGTTCCGGATTTTTGATGTGTGCATTAAATTTCTGCGGAATAAAACTTTGCCAATCGTTCTCCGATTTGCTGCCATCCATTAAAAATTTCCCTTGGCCTTTCCACTTGTTTGGAAGCAGGCCTTGAATCCAAAGCGCAATATCACCTTCGGTGGAAGCGAATACGAAATTCTGCGCAGGTGCTGTATAGTGTTTTAATGCATTCAAGTAATCATCATAATTTTTACCTTTATTCAATTCTAAAAACGTCTTTTGGTTGTTGCCACCAATGTGACCAATCCATTTCATGGCGTACCCTTCTTTTCCAACCTTACCCTTGAAAGTTTCATCATAACTGACGGGTCCATGGTGTGTGTATCGAACAGAATCTAATAAAGTTTCATGATTTCTAACTTTGATTTCTTCAACTCTTACCGACGTGTTTTTCCAGTCGCCATCGTATTTGTATTGTTTTTTGGTTGCATCCTTAAATTCAATTTTATACCAATCGACTACGTCGCGTGTTGCATTGGTTTCACCCCAAGCGATGTGTGTATTGAATCCGGAAATAATTCCCAAAGCTCCAGGAAGTGTGGCACCAAAGGAGTTGTGCTCTGGAGTTGCCAACTGCATGACGAACCAAATAGAGGGTATATTGAGTGATAAATGTGGGTCATTCGCCAAAATAGGATGCCCAGAATATGATTTTTCTGCTGAAACCGCCCAATTGTTGCTTCCGTTATTGGGATGTGGTTTGTCCATTGTTTCCGAGATGGAATCTAATGGTAATTGACTTTGAGGTGTTTCCGTCATTTTTGTGTCAATAAAACTCCAGTCCGTTTCCTTTGGAATTACTGGGTCATTTACATCATAAAAGTCAGGATATAGCAAGTCGAAGCGGTCTTTTCCAAATAGTCGAAGGGCATTTGTATATTCCAAATCAGAATCGCCTCCAGCCAACATTTTGGTCATGTACATGAGCAATAATGCTGTTTTTTTGGTGGTCCATTGTTCAGGTTGATAGTCTAGAAGTTTATACTCAACTGGATAATTTCCAGGCGTTAATTGATTGATATAGCTATTGACGCCATCCCGATAAGCTTCAAGATTTGCCATTGTTTCTGGGTCTTCAGTCATTTTTGCAAGTGCATTGTCAGCACCAAAACCCATGCCTTTTCGGCGTTCTTGTCGATCATAATCGATGGCTTTTTCTCCTATAATTTCTGATAATCTACCTGCAGCGGCATGTGTTTGAAATTCCAATTGCCATAAGCGATGTTTTGCAGTTAAGTAACCTTGTGCTCGATATAAATCTGCATCATTTTGAGCGAAGACATGCGGAATCAGATGTTCGTCGTAGTGAATAGTAACTTTGTCCTTTAAACCATCAATTTGAATAGCTCCAGCAATAGTTTCATCATGTTCGTTTTGCCAGATGCCCTGGGCCGGATTTAAAAACTTCCCGATAGGAGGAACAGATCCTAATTTTGTGTTCAACAAATAAAAAACAGCAAGCGTAAGGAGAAAGGTGAGAAGGAGTTTGGCGTATTTCATGGTAATCTATTATTGAGACCTTGAAAATACTAAAAAAATAAAACTTAAGAAGTAAAAGAGATTTATTATCGTAGCACTAATTTTTTGACGACTTCTTTTCCAATAGATTCGTTAAGCATGGAGATGATTTTGTCTTTTCCATAGCTCAATTCCTCTCGCAGCACACTTGAACTCAATTGCACATAAAGTGTATCGCGTTCCAATTGCACAGCAGTGGTATAATTATTGACGCCATTTCCCATCATGTTGGCCCAAGCTTCCTGCACATCTATTTTATCCAAACCGGTTTGCAAATGATTGGCATCAACAAATTCCTTGATGATATCACTTATGGATTTATTTTCGTTTTGGCGTTTTGACATGTTTTAATTTACGATTTACGATTTACGATTTTGGAATTTGGTGTTGTGAGTTTTAGCTATTCAATAACTATGGGTTCATATCGTTTATATACGTACAACAAATCATCTTGGTTTTTAACCACCATTCGGTTTTCAGTGGCTTCCAGAACGGTTTCTTTCCATTCGGAATAAGGCGTTTTATAATAAATATTCATACTATCATTTTCGATGACAATTTTAAAAGATTCCGAATCATCAGATGTCGTATAAGTTCCACCCAAATTAGGTTTCATTTTTTTGCGGAAACCCTTCAAACTATCATTGACTTCAATATAGTCAATAGTTTCGTTGTAATTATAATCCCGTTTAGTGCCATCAGGCAAGGTAACGTCATCAATTTCCCAATAGCCATTGAGATGTTCGATGTAGCTTTCTGGGTTCTTGGAACAGCTTAAAGTTAGAGAAATAATAAGTATAGTGAATATTTTTTTCATTTAAATCATGGTTAAGAAAATGGAGAAAAGAGTATAGAAAAGAGACTTCAAATTCAGTTTTAATGTTATTCCATATTATTGCTACGTCTTTTTTTTCTTCTCTTTATTCTCTATTCTATTATTTAAAGTTTAAATATCTTGTAAGATTGATGAACCTGCTTCACAATATCTTCAGTACGTTCGGCATGCGTATCACTGATAAACAACTGACCGAAATGTTCATTATCGACCAACTCTATAATCTGTGCGACGCGATTTTCATCTAATTTATCAAAAATATCGTCCAAAAGCAAAATTGGAGCTACACCATTGAGTTGTTTTATAAAATCGAATTGTGCCAGTTTCAAAGCCACTAAAAAAGACTTTTGCTGTCCTTGACTTCCGAATTTCTTAATGGGAAAGTCTGATATTTCAAAATCCAAATCGTCTTTATGGATGCCGACACTCGTATATTGTAAGGCTTTATCTCTGTTGATGTTCCTTTTTAGTAAGTTTTCCAATGAATGGTCAAACAAATCACTTTTATAGCTCAAATTGACTTCCTCTTGATGATTGCTAATGGCGTTGTAGCGCAATTTAAAGATAGGGATAAATGTTTCTAAAAAGGATGCTCTGGTTTTGAAAATCTCGGTTCCGTAGCTGTGCAACTGTTCGTTGTAAACTTGAAGTGTCTGTGCATTAAAGGTATTATTTAAGGCGAAATATTTTAATAGCGCATTTCTTTGAGCTAAAACCTTATTGTAGTTGATGAGGTTATTGAGATAGGGTTTATCACTCTGTGAAATAACACTATCCATAAATTTCCGCCTGGTTTCACTGCCTTCAATTATTAAATCCCTGTCAGCAGGCGAAATGATTACCAACGGAATAAAACCAATATGGTCACTGAACTTTTCGTAGGCCTTACCATTTTTTTTGATGATTTTCTTTTGTCCCTTTTTTAGGGACACTATTATTTTTTCGGTTCGGTCTTCTTTTTCAAAAACACCATCCACGACAAAGAACTCCTCGTCGTGTTTAATATTTTGGCTTGAAATAGGATTAAAATAGCTTTTGCCGAACGCCAAATGGTAAATAGCGTCCAGAACATTTGTTTTACCGACGCCATTTGGACCTACGAAGCAATTTATTTTAGTATCAAAAGTGAAGGATTGGCTCTCAAAATTTTTGTAATTCAGCAGTGAAAGCGTGTTTAAAACCATAGAAACTGTCAGTAATGCGGATTTTTAAGTGGCCTTGTGTCAAAAGGAACTGCAAATTATTGAAAAATAACAAATAATTTACCTTTTAAATACCAATAAAAATTTTATTTTTGCGGCGCACAAATAGAGAACAGATGGCAACGTACAAGAAGAGAGGTTATAAACCAAAAACGAAAGAGGAAAAGGAGGATGCTTTAGAGCAAAATTCAACAACAGCGGAGGTTTTTAACACATTAGATGATAGCGCCTCGAGAACAGAAGAGTGGGCTGTTAAGAATCAAAATTATATTATGATTGCTGTTGGAGCGATCGTTGTTATGGCTTTG
>JBBSLN010000134.1:0-6204 GCA_038255205.1 Flavobacteriales bacterium | reverse complement strand
CTAGCCGTCATCATTTTACTGCCAATTGGTCTTTTTACTGTTGGTTGGCTTAATAGAGATACCATTATAGATAAGTTGCAAGATTGGTACAGTGAAAACCATACAGGGACATTAACTATCGAAAAAATAAACACCAGTTTTTTAAAAGGATTCCCAAAAGTTGGGTTCTCGTTAAAAAATATTGCACAGGTTAGTACAGACACTGTTGCCGATTTACACTCAACCCTTCATATTGATGAAGCCAAACTGACCATTGGAGCAGGTAATTTAATAAGAGGTAACATCAAATTCGAAAAGATTTCCATTAAAAATGCGGTCATCACTTCAGAGGTTATTTCAAAAAGGTCTTTAGAATACCACGAACAATTAAATTACAAGAAGCAAGTCAACCAAAAAAAAGGATTTCAACTACCCGAATGGCTATCTGAAGAGGGCGCGACATTCTTTTTGTATAACGTGAAATATAAGACTAAAGACAGTATTATGAATAAGTATTTCAATTTACACATCCATAAAATTGAAGGGTCTTATAAAGGAAAAAATCTAAAATTATCTGGAAATTCATTTTTCGATATCACCGTAAATAATCTCGGATTTAACACTAGAAAAGGAAGCTTTTCTAATGGTGCACATTTCATCGGGAAACCAAAATTTACCATTGATATTCAAAATGATGAAATCGAAATCCCTGAATTTCCGCTTCGCATAGATAAGCAAAACTTTCGGTTGAATGCACAATTCAATCTTTCAGAATCGGGTAGCTATGTGTTCAATCTAAAAAATGAGCAAACCGATTTTGAGGCGGTCAAAGGCTTATTGACGAATAGCTTGGCGGAAAAAGTGAAAGTATATGATATTAAAAAACCCTTCAAATCCAATGTTAAAATCGCCGGAAAATTCACGTACCGTAACAATCCTGACATTCATGCAACGTTTTCCACTAAAAATAATGACCTCATTATTGCAGACAAATTTCATCTCAAAAATGCTGCTTTTAGTGGGTTCTTGACCAATGACATTTACGATAGCGACGATTTGCGAAAAGCAAAAAAGTCTTCAAAGGATTTCAAAATAGCCTTTGATATGATTCAAGCGGAATTAGGGGATGTTAATATAGATGTGCAAAATATGTATTATCAAAGCACACCTGATATTTCGAACTTTGTGGAAGCTTCAATCCGTTTAGACGGCAGTAACGAGTCGTTGGCAACTATTATTGAAACCGATAATTTTGATTTTAAAGGTGGTACATTCAAATTGAATGCGGCTATTTCTGGAGACATTCCGAATTCGTATCAGTTTTTGAATAAGACAACGGGTAATTTTAATTTGAACAACACCCAAGTTATCCTAAAAAAGAATGGACTTCAATTGCCAATACAAACCATTGACCTAGCATTGGATCGGGAAACTTCAACTTTGAGACAATTGGTCATTAATCTTCCTAATGGAGAAACTTTAGTGCTCAAAGGTGAACTCAAAAACATATCCGGACTTTTATCGAAAGAGCCAACAATCCGGACAACAAGCCATATTTTCCTTGATTCCGAAAATCTGAATGTCAACGAAGTGATTTCCATGGCAAAACAGTTTATTCCTGAATCTGATGCAGACCTCAATAATCGGAAGACGCTTTATGAAACGCTTGATGCTGTTTACACACAATTCCAGCCACAATTCAGTATCAATGTAGACGCTTTGCAGTATGAAGATTATGTTATAAATGAGTTGAAATCCAATATCATATTGGTGGATTCTGAAACCATTATATTGAAAAAATTTGATTTCATATATCTTGATGCTCTTACTAATCTAAAAGGAAAGGTGATTGTACACGGACCGCAAAGTAGATTGAAAGACGCCATTTATATGAATGCCGAGGCTACCTCTAGTGGGTCAATTGCCATTTTTAAAGAGCTATTTAATATTGAATTGTTTCGGATTGACTCAGGTGAGTTTCAGTTTCATGGTAAGGTCAAGGGCAATATCAAAGCGTTTAATGAACTTCTGAACAATGCGCGTGGCGATTTGGCCTTGACTAATACCAAACTGTACTATGAACCCGCAGAAATGGAGGTTGTCATTGATTCTCTGTTGCTATTTGTAGATAATTCTGATATATATCTCAATAAATTCAATTTAGAAGTCGGTGAACAATACCCAATAAATTTAACTGGCAACATCAAGCAATTTCCCAGTTTTTTATTGGACGATGCCCAGAATACTGGCTCCATATTCTTAAAGATAAAAGCACCTTTTGTAGATGGTGACGATGTATTGACCACAATAAAATCTTTTAAAAATGAAGAAAAAGTCGCAGACGTAAAAACCAAAAAGGCATTGCACAGAATCTTCAAGGATATTAACAAATTTAATCCAGAGATTGAGCTGGACATCGACTCCATTAAGTATAACGGCCTTATTACAACCGATATTAAAGCCGCACTTTATTTTGAAAACGATTCCATTCTTCAATTGAATCATTTCGACTTAAAGTACAAAGAAACCGCTGTTAATATCGAAGGCAAAATCAATGCACACAACAGTCAGGCAGATCTATCAAGCGGTAATCCTTTTGAACTTGATTTTTTCGTGACTGTTAAGGGCAATTCTGAAGATTTGAATGACTACTTGAAAACTACCAACTTCATTTTCAAATCGGGTGATTTTGAGTTTGTGGGCAATTACAATGCACAATCTGAAGATTTGGATATCATGAATTCAAAGACCTTTGGAGATTTAAAAATTAGCAAAACACGCATTGACTTTAAAACGGCCAACTTACAGATTCCTGTGGATAGCTTGCATGTAGAAATAAATAATGATTTGGCCACCCTGAAAACGCTCAATATTGCTTTACCAGGCAAAAGTGCTATCTATTTTTCAGGCTCGATTGATAATTTTTCAAAATTTATCAATGGATCATCGGAACAAAGTTTACACAGTTCAAATTTCTCGATTGAATCGCCTTATTTGGATATATCTGATATCAAAACATTCTTAAACAATTCAACTTTAAACACACCAAAAACGGACGCCAAGGAATTTAATCTTGAACAATTTAAACAAGCGCTAAATGACATCAATACATCCTTCTACCCCTCTGTAAGCATTGCCATTGATACCTTACGACATAAAGAAATGAACCTTACCAAATTTGGAATGGACCTTTTTTTCGACAGTGCTGGGGACTTTAAAATTGAAGATACACGATTTGATTTTTATGGCGGCTCTGTAGTTATGGACGTAGACGTCGGGATGAAAAATGAGGACAACACTCCTATGACCATCAATATGCAAGCAAATGACATTAACCTTCACGAGTTGGTGACTAGATTTGATTATTTTGATAATGAAGACTTAAGGAACGCTGACGCCCTTGAGGGAACTCTAAATTACACTATTCAAGCCCTTGGAACACTTGATACTGATGGAAAAGTGAATATGGGTTCTTTAAATGGCATCCTTCAACTTGATATTACGGATCTAGCGATTTACAATTATAAACCCATTATGGATAACTCCGTATTAATGAAAGACGAACGCTTTAAGAACCTCCAGTTTAGACCTATTGTTCAAACTTTTGAAATCAAGAATGGTGAAATTATAATCCCCAGAACTGAAATCCAGTCGTCCGCAATTCATTTGTTTGTGGAAGGACGCGTAAAGTTTGATGAGTATATTGATGTTTGGCTATCCTTGCCTTGGCGCAATCTTAAAAGTAATGATGGCCTAACACTGCCAGAAAAAACGACTTATTCAGGTGCAGGTTCTAAATTCTTTGTGCAACTTGTACAGGATAAAACAATTAAAAAAGAAAGAAAGCAAAAGCTAAATGTCAAGTTTCGATTAAGCAATAGAAAGTTGAGAAAGCAAAAGGAGCGACAGGAACCTTAACTTTTTTTCTCATTTTTGAAGTGATAGTAAGGTATTCACCTCTTTATTTTAAAATTGGTATGGCAAAATTCAGTGCTATGAATACGTTGGGATTTCGGAAAAAGTTGGAATTCACTATACGTTTGTGTAAAGCATTAAGATAGTTTAGAGCTTTACGTTTGTCTGTAATTCACAACACCCTTCATATCTACTCATCTTTAAATAAACTCGTAATGCTATAAGTTGTCTGGATAATTTTAACATGCAGTCGTATTTCAGGACAAGACAACTCAAACACATTGCAGGCTGTGGAGATAATATTAAACTAATTTCAGTCTTAAAAAAATTTCAGGAAATTTATTTTTAACAGATAAAGTTGTCAGAAAAATACACGAACTTCGTTCAGCGAATCTCAAAATAAACTGATCTCGCTTTCATGTAGTTGGCAAGCATTGAAAACATGAAATTTTAAAGGTTGGTATTTTAAAAGCAGGAAGAATGGTAATGCTAGGCATCATAGAAACGACATTGCCCTTGACGAATCCGGTATCAAAGTTTTTATTGATACTGTTGATAATTCTATTTGCCCCCATCTTACTCAACAAAATAAAAATCCCTCATCTCCTCGGATTGATTATAGCGGGTGCGGTTGTAGGGCCTAATGGTTTTAACCTGATTGAAAGGGATAGCGGTATCATTCTTTCAGGAACTGCAGGTCTTTTATATATCATGTTTCTTGCAGGTCTCGAAATAGATTTGGGAGACTTCAAAAAAAACAGTCGAAAAAGTTTGGTATTCGGACTTTACACGTTTCTTATCCCTATGATTTTAGGTACTTTATCAGGGTTATACATTTTGCATTTTTCTGTACTGACTTCGGTGTTATTGGCAAGTATGTTCGCTTCACATACGCTCATTGCCTACCCACTCGTGAGTAAGCTAGGAATCGCTAAAAACAAAGCGGTAAACATTACTGTGGGCGGAACATTGATTACTGATACGTTAGCTCTTTTAGTGCTTGCCATTATCGTGGGCATGACCAACGGAGACGTAAATTTTGAATTTTGGTTGCGATTGTCTATTTCAATACTTGTATTCGGTCTTACCGTCATGTTCATTTTTCCTATTCTCGGCAGGTGGTTCTTTAAACGATTTGATGATAACGTATCTCAATATATTTTCGTGCTGTCCATGGTGTTTCTTGGGGCTGTTCTTGCTGAAATTGCGGGCATTGAAGCAATTATAGGAGCTTTTCTTGCTGGCTTGGCGCTCAACAGACTCATCCCACACACCTCACCATTGATGAATCGAATTGATTTTGTTGGGAATGCGATTTTTATTCCGTTTTTTCTAATCGGTGTGGGCATGCTTATTGATTATCGGGTGTTTTTTGAGGGTATTGAAACAATTAAGGTCTCCATAGTCATGATAGTCGTTGCAACGACCGCAAAGTTTCTCGCCGCTTGGGCAACGCAAAAGACATTTAAGTTTTCAATCGACGAACGAAGATTGATTTTTGGATTGAGCAACGCACAGGCCGCCGCAACATTAGCAGCGGTGTTAGTTGGCTACAATATCATCCTCGGCGAAACTGCAGGAGGTGAGCCCATACGCCTGTTGAATGAAAGTATTTTAAACGGTACCATTCTGATGATTCTTTTCACTTGTACCATAGCGTCGTTTGTCGCCCAGAAAGGAGCAAAAAACATCGCATTAGCAGAAGCCAATTATGAACCATCTGACGAATTTGAAGCTCAAGAAAAAATCTTAATTCCTTTGGGAAGTATCGACACGGCGGATGAACTCATCAATCTCGGAGTGACCATTAAATCAAAAAAAAATAAATCCGGACTCTATGCCCTCAGCGTGATTGACAATACACAAACTGAAGGTTCAGCGGACAAAGTAGCAAAAAAACTATTGAACAAGGCGAGCATAACCGCATCTGCAACTGACAACTATGTAAATGAACTGCTCCGTTACGATCTTAACATTGTCAATGGAATCATAAGTGTCATCAAAGAGCATAAAATAACTGATTTAATTTTAGGGCTACATGTCAAAAAGGATATTTCAGATTCGTTTCTTGGCAACCTTACAGAAGATATTTTGTCAAAATGCAATGCCACAACTCTAATCTATAAACCGGTACAGCCCTTATCAACAGTGAAAAGACATCTTATCGTAGTTCCCGAAAATGCGGAAAAAGAGATAGGTTTTACATTTTGGATTATTAAAGTTTGGAATATTGCAAGAAATTCAGGGGGAAAACTCGTATTCTATGCCACGAAAGAAACACTCATTTTCCTTAAGGATATAAACTCAAAT
>JBBSLN010000133.1:0-6255 GCA_038255205.1 Flavobacteriales bacterium | reverse complement strand
ATAAAACTCATCTTCGTGTTCAGAAACCAACTGATGTTTAGGTATATAAATTTTAGTATCGAGATATTGCCACAACGAACCGTAATTTTTTACGATTTGCTTGACTTCGGACGCTTTCAAATTTTGAAGTTTTTCTATAAAATCTTCTGGAGATAACCCTTTTGAAGCATACATAAACTCCTCCAAAGTGTGTACTTCTATTATTTGTCTTTTACGTTGCAGTTTTGCGATAATCTGTTCCAACTGGGTGGTGGTGCGCTCTTCTGAATCTATATGGTCCAATTCATCAATCAACTGGATAAAAGAAGTTGAAGGTTTTGCAACACTCGCCATTTGCGTATAATCTCCCAAAGCCTCATGAACCCTAACAGCATCATAGATATTAAAAGCCTCTTTACCAATTTCATCACACTTACGTGTGGCGCGACCAACCATCTGTTCATATAAAATGCGCGAGCCCACACGACGAAGAAACACCAAATTACAGATTTTTGGTACATCGATTCCTGTGGTGAGCAAATCAACGGTTACTGCTATGTTAGGGTATTTTTCGTTTTTAAATTCCTTGGTCAATTGTTCAGGATCGTAAACACTGCCAGTTATTTTTTGAATGGCATTTTGGTGGACGTCCACTCCAATTTCCGCAAATTCTTCTTTTAAGATTTTCACTATATCATCTGCATGAGAATCGCGTACAGCAAAAATCAATGTTTTTTCATCACTTTCCGGATCGAGATGTTTGACTAATTCCTTGCAAACAGTTCTATTGAAAGATTCTGTTAAAACTAATTTATTGAATTGTTCAATTTCGATTAATAAATCGTCTTCCAATTCAGCCAATTCTTCAATAGTATTGGTCTCGGGGTTAAATACTTTTGGTCGTTCACCTTTTTTCCACAGAATACCTTCTTCACTCAATCGTGTTTTAATACGATGTGGTGGATCATGGTCAGCAAGAAAGCCATCTAAAACTGCCTGTCTGTATGAATAACTAAATACAGGTTTACCAAAAATTTGTGTGGTATGCAGTGCAGGTGTCGCAGTAAGCCCAACAATATAAGCATCAAAATATTCTATAACACGCTTATATTGGCTTACATAATCATCTTGATCTTTAAAATGGATATCGGCATCGTCGATTTCACGATCCAAATTATAACCTCTATGTGCCTCGTCAATGATGATGCAATCATAACTATCAATTGGCAACGTATCCTCTTCAGAATTGAACAGTCGCTTGACCATGCTTTGAACCGTCGCGAAATGCAATCGGGCTTCTGAATCTGGCTTTTTGACTTTTAACTCCTCAAATTTATAAACGTCACCAAACGTGTTTAGTCGCTCAATTTTGTTGTCTTTATAATTTCCAATGGCCTGTATGGCTAATAGACGTCTATCTGTCAGAAATAAAATACGTTTAAATCGATCTGCTTTTATGAGTCGATATGACAACCCAATGACTGTCCTTGTTTTACCTGTCCCTGTGGCCATCACCAATAAAGACCGCGGATTTTCGGGACGATTGATTATTTTATTTTCGATAGCTTTAATGGCATCAATTTGATAATCACGCAGATTCAAACCACTTTTTTCTTTTAAATAATCATAGTCACTTTGCTCCAATCGATCGTTGACTTCATCTATATCCTTTGCATAGAGTTCTACTAAACCTTGAGGGGAAAACCAGCCTTTTTTTGCTGAAGCTCTGTTGCGATTGTTTCGTACATCCAAAAACCAAATACCACTCTTGGTTTCCAATTGTTCTAAAAAATCACGGCCATTCGTTGAGAATAGGAATGGTGCTTTGTAACCCTCCCAATCATTGAGGATTTCGATATCCTCTTGTTCCTGAAGATTTTCAGCATATATTTTAGACTGTCTTAAATCGGTAGAAATATCACTCGAATATTTTTTTGCCTCCACTATTCCGTAAAGCGTTTTACCTACAAAAAGAGCATAATCTGCCCATAAACCATTACAAGGCCATTCTGAAATAGCCATCATCCTACCTTTTTCTGGTAGTGTTTTGTGAGTCTTGTAGTTTAAATTTTCGGTATCACATTCCCAACCCGCTGAACGCAATTTTGGGTCTATCAATAACAGCCTTGTATCTTTTTCTTTTAAATCGAGGTTTTTAGCAATGGTTTCACCTCTTCTTTTTCGAGCATCTGTTGTTTGTTTGTTTTGATTTAGTGCTTGAATTTTTGATTGGTAATCCACTACTTGTTTTGACAGAATTTCAAGCTGTAGCGTTAATTCCTCTATGTTATTATCGGATTGTGTCGGTAGTGTATATTCTTTTAGCTCAATATAATCGTTGTTATAGGTTTCATAAAACCATTTAGCAAGCTGAAAACATTTCTTTAAAATAAAATGGGCTTCTTCTTTTGAACCTGTTCCATCATGACTTGCTTTGTTTCCTGATTTTCGGATGGTATGTAGCAACCCTTTTACTATTTCAGGAATTAAATTTTTATAATAAAGTTGATTGATACGATCCACCTGTGTTCCATAAAGCTCACCAACTTCTTCAAATTCCCAAATTAGGACACTTAATTTTTCAGAGAACAATCTTGTTTTTGATAGGGTTGAGCTTGGGTCAATAGGAATCAATTGTTCAGCTATTTCACATATCGTGAATAGTTCGGGATAATCGGATTTTAGAAAAGAAAAACTTGAACCCATATATCAAAAAGATACTTTGGATTTAAAGATAGTATAATATTTAAATTTCTGCCTTGTAAAACGATATCAAGTGATACGTATAAAAAAGTTCCTTACTATATCATAAAATTTAAATATAAATTTTAGCAAGTTCCTACCACATCTTATCAAGCGGTATCAATATCTAATTTATATATAGCCTTCTCAATTGTAAATCATGTTTTTTATAATATCCATTAAATAACTCAATTCCGTCTGAATAAGACTAAATGTAAATTCATTATATTTAAAGTTCTAATTCAATTCAAATATAATGTTTAAAAAAATACTCATTTTGATACTGTTCTGCAGTACAGGTACTCAAGCGCAAGATTACTTTTTAAAAAAATTCCATCCTTTTAACGAAGCGGTCCCCAGTCCTGAAGAATTTCTAGGTTATGGCATCGGTGAGCATCACACCCGACACGATTTGATTGTTGCTTATTTGACTAAATTGGCGGAAACATCCGATAGGGCTTCCATATCTGAATATGGAAAAACACATGAAGGTCGTAAGTTGGTTATTTTGACAATTACGAGTCCCGAGAATGTATCTAATTTAGATAAATTAAAGCAACAGCATCTAGCCTTTATCGATCCATCTCAAAATGTGTCAAATTATGATGATGTTCCCATCTTTATCAATCTTGCCTACAACGTTCATGGAAATGAACCCTCAAGTTCAGAAGCGGCCTTACTATCGGCCTATACCTTTGCTGCTTCCAATCATCCAGAGATATTAAAATATATCAAAAATTCGGTCATTATGATAGATCCGACCATCAATCCCGATGGACGTGATCGTCATACGCAATGGGCAAATACGTATCAAGGCACACCCAATGTTTCTGATCCTCAAGATGCTGAACATAATGAATACTGGCCTGGCGGAAGAACCAATCATTATTGGTTTGATCTAAATCGTGATTGGCTGCTGGCGATAAACCCCGAAAGTAGGGCAAAGTTAAAATGGTATCATGAATGGTATCCTAATGTAGTCACCGACTTCCATGAAATGGGAAGTCAATCAAGCTACTTCTTCGAACCAATGAAGACCAATGCTTCCTTTGACCCCATTATGCCCAAAGAAAACTATGAAGACCTCAATACTATGTTCGGCGCTGAATTTGCAAAGGCATTGGACAGTATTGGCTCTTTTTACTTCACCAAAGAAGTTTTTGATGGCACCTACCCTGGATATGGTTCCTCCTATCCTGATTTACAGGGTGGATTAGGATTACTCTTTGAACAGGCCAGTTCACGCGGACATGAACAAACCACGGATTTTGGAAAAATTACGTTTCCCTTTACCATTCGCAATCAGTATACTTCGAGTATTGCAACTGTGAAAGCTGCGGTAGCGAATAAAGCTTACATGCGAAAGTATCAGCAAGATTTCTTTAAAAGCGCATTAACCAATTCCATTAAAAGTAAAATTCAAGGATATTCTTTTGGAGATGATTATGATAAGAACCGAACCAAAGCCTTCATAGATAAGCTATTATTGCATAAAGTGGATGTGTACAAATCAGAAAATCGATATGTAGTTCCATCTAAGCAAAGGCAATATCGCATGGTGCAAACCATGTTTGAAACCTATTCAAAATACCGTGATAGCGTTTACTATGACGCTTCTGCTTGGTCAGTCGCTAACTTCTACAATATGAAGTATGAACCCGTGACAAGTCTTAAAATGGGTGAGAAAATAGAAAGCACAGATAACTTAACAAGCGTTATACCTGTTCAAAAATCAGATTATGCCTATGTCATAGATTGGGATGATTACAATGCCCCTGCAGTTCTAAACTACCTTCAAACAAATGATTTAGTGGTCTCATCAGCTTTTAAGCCTTTTACAGTAAACGTAGCTAACGGTTCAAAATCTCTTAATTACGGATCATTGGTTGTACCAGTTTCACTTCAAAAGAAAAACATTCAAGAAGTATATGATTTGGTTCAAAAAGCACAGAATAAGTACCAAGTACCCATATATGCCGTTAATTCGGGCTTCAGCTTAAAAGGAGTTGATTTAGGCAGTAGTAACGTTAAACCTCTTAAAAAAGTAAAAGCTGCGATGCTCATAGGAGATGGTACTTCCTCATACGAAGCCGGTGAAGTTTGGCATTTATTGGATACCCGTATGAATATGCCCATAAGCAAAATACCAATTCGCAATTTTAATCGTACCAATTTTGACAAGTACACCACTTTGGTCATGGTTTCTGGCAAGTACAATTTTACCAAAAAGCAGCAAGAAGAAATTAAGGCATGGGTCAGTAAAGGCAATACTTTGATTACTATTGGCACCGCTTCCAAATGGGCAATTGACTCTAAATTGGTTAAGGAAATCATAACAAATAAAGAGAGGGATTCGCTGAAAAAAGATTCTATCAAAGTAGTCGAAAGAAAACCCTATGTAGATTCCGATGAAAACATTGGAAAAGAAAGTGTGGGGGGAGTTATTCTAAGAGTAGATTTAGATACCACCCATCCCCTAGCCTTTGGATATCGAGACAGCTTAATTCCTGTTTATAAGAACAATAATGTTTGGTTGGCACCTAGCAAAAACGAATATGCAACAGTAGCTAAATATTCCAAAAATCCGCATATCGACGGATTTGTTACTAAAAAAAATATGGAAGAATACCTCAAACCCTCGGCTTCTTTGATTGTAAGCAAACTAGGCAGTGGTAGAGTGGTTTTATTTGCTGATAACCCCAATTTTAGAGGAAGTTGGTATGGTACGAATCGTCTTTTCTTAAATGCTCTGTTTTTAGGGGATAAGATTCAGATTCCTGACAGTTCGACACAATTTTAGTATCAATTTAGTTGGTAATTGATACTGATGCAATTAAAAACACTTATTAGAACACTACTCTGATTTCATCTACTTTACAGCCATAAAAAGATGAATTTAAAAATCGTAAAAGACTCCTGCCTTCAGACGATGGGAAGTATATAAAATGGAATAAGGAAGGATGAAATTGTTTCCCGCAGTTAAAGAAATATAGATAAATCGAATAATCAAATCATATGAAAACAAAATCCCTATTTTTCAGCCTAACCTTCCTATTTGTCGGTATGTGTCAAACCTTTTCACAATCCGCAAAAGGCGACGGGCCACATTCACAATTGATTATTCGAGGTGTAATGCTGATAAATGGCAATGGAGCGCCTCCGCAAGGACCTATAGATATTGTGATTGAGAAAAATATCATCAAAAAGATTGAGGTGGTGGGCTATGACGGCGTACCTATCGATGAATCCAAAAGACCCAAGCTCAAGGCTGGCGGTAAAGAATTAGATTGTAACGGCATGTACTTAATGCCTGGTTTCATTGATATGCATGCACATATTGGAGGTGAGTCACAAGGCGCTGAGCCCGATTATGTTTTTAAGCTTTGGATGGCACATGGTGTCACTACAGTTCGGGAAGTTGGAGGAAGAAGCCCCGATTGGTCTCTAGACCTGAAACTTAAAAGTTCAAAAAACGAAATAGTTGCCCCACGAATCTTTAGCTATACGGCTTTTGGGCAAACCAGTGCCAAATTT
>JBBSLN010000132.1:0-6270 GCA_038255205.1 Flavobacteriales bacterium | reverse complement strand
GGGTGTTGAATATTTTATCAAAGACCCTGAAGTTTATAGAAACAAACGTGTTGTCATATCTGGAGGTGGAGATTCCGCCTTGGATTGGAGCATTTTTCTTGCTGATGTCGCTTCAGAAGTAACATTGATTCACCGAAGAAATGAATTCCGTGGCGCATTGGATTCTGTAGATAAAGTACAAGAATTAAAAAATAGTGGAGGAATCAATTTAGTTACACCTGCTGAAGTTGTTGGCTTGGTTGGACACGAAAATTTAAAAGCAGTTGTGGTATCTCAATCACAACATATAGAAAAGCGTTTCGAAATTGAAACAGACCATTTCATTCCATTATTCGGATTATCGCCAAAATTGGGACCAATTGGCAATTGGGGACTAGAAATAGAAAAAAATGCTATTGTCGTCAATAATTCATTGGATTATCAAACAAATATTCCAGGGATTTTCGCAATTGGAGATGTCAATACCTATCCAGGAAAATTGAAGCTGATTTTATGTGGCTTCCATGAAGCAACCTTGATGTGTCAAGCGGCATACCAAATTATAAATCCAGGAAAGAAGTATGTATTAAAATACACAACTGTCAGCGGCGTGGACGGATTTGATGGCACTCGTAAAGAAGCCCCAAAACAAGTTGTAAAATCGATTAACTAAGTTAACCTGCAAGGTTTCAAAAACCCTTGTAGGTTTGAATAATGTATGCAACAGGACATAAACATAAAAATAACAGATAGAGAAGGTGTCACTCACGAAGTCCTCGCCCCAACTGATATGGCCATGAACCTTATGGAAATCGTTCGGTCTTACGAATTAGCACCAGAAGGCACAATAGGGGTTTGTGGTGGCATGGCGATGTGTGCATCCTGTCAATGCTATGTTTTGAGTGATACCGTATTGCCGGAAATGCAAGATGATGAAGAGGCAATGCTATCAGAGGCGTTTTACGTAAAAGACAATTCTCGTTTAGGTTGTCAGATTCAAATGACACTAGACATGGAAGGCTTGGAAGTGGAGTTGGCCCCGGAATCTTAACCCAATTCTGCGAAGGCAGGAAACACACGACTCAAACAGTTAGATTAAACTTCTATTGCAGTTTTTGCAGGGCAATTGGTGCCAAACGTTCCACAAATTTTGAGTATGCTAATTCCGAAGGGTGTAACCCGTCGGAAGCCACCAATGCTGGATTGTTTAATCCTTCGCGCGTTATATCAGTGATGTTTATAAAGGTTATATCATTTGTCTCACAATAATTTTGAGCAAACGCATTGTATTGGTCTAGTTCAGTTGAGATTTGTTCGGAACTGGAACTGCTCTGCCCAAAAGGTGTATAGGCATAATCAGGAATAGAAACAACGATGACATTGCTCTTGTCCCCTTTCGCAAAAGTGATTGCTTTGGTTATCAAAAGTGGAAATTCTTCCTCGTATAGACTAAAGGGTTTGTGCTGATATTGATTGTTGACACCTATTAAGAGTGTTACAATATCATAATTAGATGATGGGTTTTGATTGGCAATTGCATCTAATAAATTGGTAGTAGTCCACCCTGTTCTGGCAATCACATCCAATGATACGGCATGATTCAGGACAAAACGACTTTTTAAACTGTCTTTCAATTGCTCTGGGAATTGACAGGTTTCGCAAACACTTTCACCTATGGTATAGCTATCACCAAGTGCTAAAATCTGATAAATTTTTATGTCATCATTCGAAGGACTGTTAATAGCATCTTGCGAACTACTGCAAGAAAGCATTAAAGACAAAGCGAATAATAGTATATAGATTGACTTTTTCATTTTTATTGAAATTTACAAAAAAAAATGCTTCCCATTTCCATAGTCATCGGAAGAGAAGCATTTTTTGTCAGTGCTTAGATTGTTTATTCTTCAACTTAAAAAATCGGACCGAGTAAACTAATTAAATGTCATTTAGCGACCGACCTATTTGAAAGCATTCAAACCAGTGATATCCATTCCTGTAATCAATAAATGGATGTCGTGAGTGCCTTCATAAGTAATAACACTTTCAAGGTTCATGGAATGACGCATAATGCTATATTCTCCCGTAATTCCCATACCTCCAAGAATTTGTCTTGCTTCACGGGCAATAGTGATGGCCATGTTTACGTTGTTGCGTTTTGCCATTGAAATTTGAGCTGTGGTTGCTTTGTTTTCATTTTTCAAAACGCCTAAACGCCACGTTAATAATTGTGCTTTTGTGATTTCGGTAATCATTTCGGCCAGTTTCTTTTGTTGCAACTGGAATTGTCCAATGGGTTTGCCAAATTGCATACGCTCTTTACTATATCTTAAGGCGGTATCATAACAATCCATAGCAGCACCAATCGCTCCCCAGGCGATGCCATAACGCGCCGAATCCAAACAACCAAGGGGTGCACCCAATCCAGATTTATTAGGCAATAAATTTTCTTTAGGGACTTTGACATTATCAAAGATAAGCTCTCCAGTTGAAGATGCTCTTAATGACCATTTATTATGTGTTTCTGGTGTTGAAAAACCTTCCATACCACGTTCCACAAGCAACCCATGGATGCGACCTTCTTCATCCTTTGCCCAAACAACGGCCACTTGAGCAAACGGTGCATTCGAAATCCACATTTTGGCACCATTCAATAAAAAATGGTCGCCTTTATCTTTAAAGTTAGTGGTCATACCACCAGGATTACTACCATGGTCAGGTTCTGTCAATCCAAAACAACCCATCCATTCGCCACTTGCCAATTTCGGTAGATATTTTTGACGTTGTTCTTCGTTACCGTATTTCCAAATAGGGTACATGACCAAAGAAGATTGCACAGACGCAGTACTTCGTACGCCAGAATCGCCACGTTCAATTTCTTGCATGATTAATCCATAAGAAATTTGGTCCAAGCCTGCACCACCATATTCAACCGGAATGTAAGGTCCAAAAGCACCTATTTCCGCCAAACCTTTAATGATTTGCGTTGGAAATTCTGCTTTTTGCGCATATTCCTCAATAATGGGTGAGACGTCCCGTTTTACCCAAGCTCGGGCAGCATCACGAACCATACGATGTTCATCATTTAATAGTTCGTCTATATTATAATAATCTGGGGCTTGAAACAAATCTGGCTTCATTCTAAATTGTTTTATTTAAATTGAATTGCAAAGGTAACGAAAACGTTTTCAGGTAACAATTTAATAATTATAATTCCTTGTGAAAGTATGCGTTAATTTATTTAGAAAGGTCAGCCAATAAGCCATGAAAACGATGCACGCCTTTTTCACGTGTTGGCGAAAATCGTCCAGCTTTATAAAACGAAGAGCGAACGCCTTTCTGAACAGTTTCGACTACAACTTCATCTTCACGCTTAACTTTTATATCACTCTGAATTCACTTTTTAAATCACATTTTCAAATAAAACTCCTTGGTCAATTTGATATAAGCTTCAGTGTATTGATGTCTTGATGTTTCGATTATTAATTCTGAAATTTCTGCTTCAGTTTCATTAAAAGAAAATTCTATAAGAGTTCGCTTAATTTCTGTTGAAGGTGTGCCCTTCACTCGCAAAATTCGATTTGGAAACAAATGTTCTTTGGATGCCAAAACAATAAAATCCTTTTCTTCGGAATAGGGTACGACCGCCGAAAACAATCCATCTTTGGAAAGCAATTTTGAAACACTCTCAATCAAATGGCGAAAAGGCATTGCGTCATTAAACCTTGCCTTTTGTCGCGAATCGGTCATTAATTTCTCTACCTTCTGGAGAGATGCCGCTGGCATAGTGGACTTATAATATGGAGGATTAGAAATGATATGGTGATACTTTTCGTCTATTTCTTCAACAAATTCTTCCAAAGAAGCATGATAACAAAATAGTCTATCGCTCCATGGCGATTGTTCAAAATTCTCAACACATTGTTCGTAGGCGTCGTCGTCAATTTCGAGGGCATCAATAACTTCAGAGGAACTTCGTTGTGCCATCATTAGTGCCAAAACACCAGTTCCAGCACCAATATCTAAAATAGAATTGTTTGCAACCGAAGCCCAAGCGCCAAGCAACACCGAGTCTGTACCGATTTTCATGGCGCAACGGTCTTGTTGAACTGTAAATTCTTTAAATTTAAATGGCTTCATCAAAAGCACCAATTTTTAAATCCCAAATTCCAAAACTCTGTTGCAAATTAAGATTTGTTGATTATCGCGGAAAGAATTTTGCGTAGTTCTTCGGCTTCATTAATTAGAATTGATAGGTCAACTTCAAACGTTTGATTTAAATCTCTCAATAGTTTTAACCAAAGTACAGATTCTTTTGCTTCTTTTCTGGAAATTTTTAGTCTGAATTTAAAATCTCTGTCTCCAAGTTTTTCATTGGCTTCAATATAATTTGCAGCAACTGAACCTGAAGCACGAACAAGTTGTTTCCATCTTCAATATTCGAGATTGTTTTAGAAAGTTTAGCAATTATTAGTCTGCAATTCCTGGCAAAAAGATAGGTTCTTTCTTCTAAATTATAAACTTTGTTATTTTCCATAATCCAATTGGAATTTGGAGCTTTTTTAATTTTGGAATTTATTATAGGTACAATTCAATCAACCCTTCCGGAGTCTCAACTGTAATAACCTTTTTCTTTTTATCAACATTTTTAATAAAGGCATCATTCATCGGAATCAAGATTTCAATACCATCTCTATCGATTTCAAATAAGGCTTGAGCCGTTGAGTCGTTAATTGATTTTACAATTCCCACTTTGCCGAAATTGACATCTTCGACTGTAAAACCGATAATTTCATGAAAGTAAAATTTGTCGTCATCCAGTTTTGGTAAAAATTCCAATGGCAAGTACAAATCACATTTTAGCAATGAATCTGCGTCTTGCTCGCTATCTACATCTTCAAATTTTATCCGAAGCAATTCCGATTTGTGAAGTTGCGATGCTTCTATAAAAAAGGGCACCAGATTGTTACGTAATTCTACGAATACCGATTCCATGTCCTCATATATTTCGGGCTCATCGGTGTCTAATTTTATGAGTAACTCGCCTTTAAAGCTGTATTTTTTGACAATCTTACCTACGAAAAAGCAGTCTTTTTTATCCATGTAAATTATATTTCAATAAATTTTATCCCGCTAAAAAGCGGGATTTGCTCAATTACGTATTCTGCTTGGGCAGAATACTATTTCGCAAAAAAAACTCCGATAGGTTATATCGGAGTTTAAAAGTATAAAAAATAAATTCTTTATTCTTCTGTTTTTGTTTCAGCATCTTTAGCTGGAGCTTGTTCAGCAACTACTTCTTCAGTTGCAGGAGTTTCTTCGGTTACTTCATCAGTTGCAGCGTCTGCCTCAACAGTTTCAGTTTCTTCAGCAACCGCATCTTCAACAGGCGCATTTGCAGCAGCTTCAGCGGCTTCTGCATCAGCAATTACTTTTGCAGCATCAGCCTCACGTTTTGCATTTACTTCTTTTTCAGCATCAAGTGCTTTTGCTTTCGCATCCGCTTGCGCTTTTGCTAAAGTGTCTCTTTTGGTATCAACAAGACCTGTTTTTTCTTCCATCCAAGCATTGAATTTCTCATCAGCTTGTTCTTCAGTCAAAGCGCCCTTTCTTACACCACCTGCTAAATGATTTTTCATTAAAGCTCCTTTGTAAGACAAAATTGCTCTAGCAGTGTCAGTTGGTTGTGCACCATTCTGCAACCATTTTACAGCACCATCAACGTCCAATTCGATTGTTGCAGGATTTGTGTTTGGATTGTAAGCACCTAATTTCTCTAGGTATTTACCATCTCTTTTAGAACGTGCATCAGCTGCAACAATCCAAAAATAAGGTTTCCCTTTTTTACCGTGTCTTTGTAATCTAATTTTTACTGGCATACATAAATTAATTTGTGAGGTTCTCGACCTCGATTATTAATAAGTCTGCAAAGATACTGTATTTTTTTATTGAAATAACATTTTAATTGATTATTGAGACTTCCACAATTTTATTATACTTTTAGGCTTCTCAAAACGTTTTTTTCTCTATAATTAGCGGTTCATTAATTTTTGAATTGCATAAAATTAACTAAATGAAAAAGCTTGCCTTACTTTTATTGACTGTGCTGACCTTATTGGGTTGTGGAGATGAAGTGGAGTTTAATACCCCTGCAATACAGGGAAATAAGGACGGAAATTTATGGAGAGCCCAAAGCTATGCGGCAGATATCGATTTTGGGGGTTTTTTGATTGAAGGCAGAAATAACAGCGGAACACTGCAGTTGGTTACTACAGCAGATACAAGAGGCACATT
>JBBSLN010000131.1:0-6291 GCA_038255205.1 Flavobacteriales bacterium | reverse complement strand
CACGAGCGTTAAAATATGGCAATCCCATGGAAACCTCGACAGATATTGGAACATTGGCAAGAGAAGATTTGGCCGATACGCTTAAAAAACAGGTGGATGCATCCATTAAAAAAGGCGCCAAGTTGATTATAGGAAATACACAGGAAAAAACGTATTTTGCGCCTACCATATTGGAAAATGTCAAGCCCGGTATGCCTGTATTCGACGACGAAACATTTGGTCCTGTCGCTGCCATATCTAGAGCTAAAAATACTAAAGAGGCGTTTGAACTTGCCCTAAATACCAAATTTGGACTAGGAACGATGGTTTTTACAAAAGACACAGCAAAAGCCCGAGAATACATTGATGACATTCAGGATGGTGCCTATTTTATCAATGACCTTGTAAAATCGGATGCTCGATTGCCCTTTGGAGGAACTAAAATTTCTGGTTATGGGCGTGAACTTTCAAAAGAGGGAATTCACGAATTTGTCAATAAGAAAACTGTTTATATCAAAAAATAATAATTTAAAATTTCAAGCATATGCCATTTGTCAAAGAAGAGGAACGAAAAACACGTAATTATATATTCCAAAAAGATACTAAAACTTTAACCACAGCGGCCTTCGTGGCAATAGTTTTGGTGGTTCTGATTATAGGTGTAGTCATATCAGGATTTTATTTGGAGTGGTTTTAATTAGTTAGATGAACCATAAAGTATGTCGTGAATTTTTCGTAAATTAGGTGTAATCAAATTTTCACAAAACTTAATCATCATGAAATCTTCATTTATAACCATTTGTGCCATTGTCTTGTTCTTTTCCTGTAAAAATGATAAAGACAATGCATATCCAATAACAGATCCTAATGAATCTACAACCAAATCTATGGAAGGTGCGTGGGAACTAGTCGGTTTTTATAATTATATAGACAATAAAGTGGTTGATTCTTTCAAGACGCGAGAAGGCTACAGACAGGTTAAACTTTATACGCCCACTAAAGTTATGTGGAGCAAACAAGTGCCAACCGACTCAACAGAATGGTTTGGCTATGGTAATTACAAAGTGGAAGACGATCGTCTTACCGAAGTTTTAGATTACGGCTCAAAAATGATGACCCAGATTATTCAAGAACGAAAAGAATTCGTTTATGAACTTGATTTACAAAACGAAAGCTTTAGCCAAATAGAGATTGATGAACAAGGTAATCGAATTTATTCCGAAAATTATAAGAAAATAGAGTAGTTTGAATCCCTAAAATGAAAATCGGGTACGCTAAACGAAATTTTCTGTTTCACTATAGAATCCCCACAAAATATATACTTTATCCTATGGTTCATCTTCCAATTTTCATATGCTTTGCAGAAATAAAGCACTTTCAAATGTATTGTGATGGACACCAATTTATACTTACCCATCTTTAGTACTGTCCCTTTAAATCCGTTAAACTCTATTATTGATTATTGGTCATACTAAAGAAATATGAAACCGCAATTTTCATGTTCCGACTCAAGAAAGTGCAATCATCAGCAGCGCTGCCAGTGAAGCTCCAACTATCGGCCCAACAACAGGTATCCATGAATAGCTCCAATCATTGTTGGCCTTATTTTTTATAGGCAGAATGGCATGCATGATTCTTGGCCCTAAATCTCTTGCTGGGTTGATGGCATAGCCTGTAGTTCCTCCCAATGACAAGCCTATAGACCATACTAAAAAAGCGACTGGTAAAGCTCCTAATGAGCCCAGTCCTACAACAGTTTCAGTGTTATTTATTGTGGCGTCCGTAAAATAGAGGATGGTAAAAATTAAAACGAAGGTCCCAATGGCCTCACTAAACAAATTTGAGACTGTATTTCTAATTGCTGGAGCTGTACAAAATACCGCCTTCTTGGTTTCAGCGTCTTCCGTGACATCAAAGTGACTTTTATATGTCAACCAAACAGCAGCAGACCCCAACATCGCTCCTATCATTTGTGCCAATATAAAAGAGGGTACATCAGCCCACGGGAACTTTCCTGCGACCGCCAACCCAATGCTCACGGCTGGATTAATATGTGCCCCACTGTAAGGACCTGTTATCACTACGGCTACATAAACAGCCAAAGCCCAACCTGTGGTAATCACAATCCAACCACTATTGTTCCCAATGGTTTTGTTCAATACAACATTAGCAACCACTCCTCCACCCAAAAGGATAAGAATGGCTGTTCCGATAATTTCTGCTATGAATGGCGTCATGATATTTATTTGTTTTTAGTTGGAAACTTCTAAAAAGATGTGACTTATTTAAGATTTGACCAATATTCAAGGGCGTCGATGGCTCTGTACCAACCTTTGATGCCTCTCTCAATTTCTGTTCTATCTTCTGCTGGTTTGAATTTTTTATCCGTTTCCCAAATGTCTTCAATTTCTTCAGCGTCTTTCCAATATCCTACTGCCAAGCCAGCCAAAAATGCAGCTCCCATTGCCGTAGTTTCAATTACCTTTGGGCGAACGGTGACAGTATTCAACACATCTGCCTGAAATTGCATCAATATGTCGTTCACTGTTGCACCTCCATCGACACGAAGTTCCTTGATTGAAATTCCCGAATCGGCTTCCATCGCTTTTAAAATGTCCATGGTTTGATAGGCTATGGATTCTATCGATGCTCTGGCAATATGCGCATCTGTGCTTCCTCTCGTTAAACCAAACATCGTACCTTGGGCATGCTGATTCCAATGCGGTGCTCCCAAACCAGAAAAAGCGGGCACGAAATATAATCCTTCTGAACTTTCCACCGACTTTGCAAGTTTTTCAACCTCTGCCGATGTCCTGATAATTTTCAAGCCATCTCGTAGCCATTGAACTACGGCTCCAGCAATAAAAACACTTCCTTCAAACGCATATTGGGTTTTTCCATTGACTTTCCATGCGACGGTTGTTAAGAGGTTGTTCTTTGAAACAATGGGCTTCTCTCCAATATTCATGAGCATAAAACATCCCGTCCCATACGTGTTTTTGACCATTCCTGGCTTTGTACACATCTGTCCGAATAATGCGGCTTGCTGATCTCCAGCAATCCCTGCGATTGGGATTTTAGTATCGTAAAATGTGGATTTTGTATGGCCATACACCTCGCTAGACTGCTTTACTACAGGAAGCATTTGCTTTGGAATGGATAATAATTTCAACAATTCGTCATCCCATTCCATCGTATTGATGTTGAACAACATGGTACGCGAAGCATTGGTCACGTCGGTAATATGTTGTTCGCCTTTTGTGAAATTCCATATAAGCCAGGTGTCAATGGTACCCAGAATTAAATCACCAGCTTCTGCTGATTCTCTAGCGCCATCCACAGTATCCAAAATCCATTTGACTTTTGTTCCTGAAAAATAGGAATCGATGACCAACCCTGTTTTTTCGCGTATCATGTCATTATGCCCTTGTTCTTTGAGTTCATCACAAAAGTCGGAGGTACGTTTATCTTGCCAAACAATCGCATTATAGACGGGTTTTCCTGTGTTTTTGTTCCAAACGACTACAGTTTCACGTTGGTTGGTAATTCCAATGGCCGCGATGTTTTCGGCATTCAGTCCTTTTTTGGCAATAGCCTCCGCAGCAACACCTGTTTGTGTAGACCAAATTTCGAGTGGGTCGTGCTCCACCCAACCTGGTTTTGGGAAGTACTGTGTAAATTCCTTTTGGGCCACGGAAATAATAGTGCCTTTTTTATCGAAAACAATAGCTCTAGAACTCGTCGTTCCTTGGTCTAACGCTAAAATATATTTTCCCATTTTTTTACTTTTATGTTGAATAAAGAATCAATGCAATCCCCTAAAATTAATTATTTCATCTGTTTAAATAATATAGTGCGCTGCTATTTTTGTAAAATCAGCAATTTGATTTTGCTTCCAAATTTCATCCCTATTCAATTCTGAAGCGATGATCGTTGCAACTTCTGGTGCAATTTCGATTGCTGCTTTGGCATCCAAGAATAATATTCTCACACGACGCGCCAGAACATCTTCAATGGTTCTTGCCATCTCGTTGCGCACGGCCCAAACAACTTCTGCTTTTGAAAACTCCAATCTTGGATGCAATTTTTCGGCAAGTTCTGGAAATTCAATTATTAGGTTCTCGATCGCTGTTTTATCGGTTCCATAAATATACAGGTGGTTGCTTCTGTCGGTTTGACCATTTGAGCCATGGATTAAGATATCTTTCGTTTTACATTCTGCATTTGGTAGTTTGCCCAAAGCGATGGCTCGGTTGACGGTATCTTGCGCCATTTTTCTGTAGGTTGTCCATTTGCCACCAGTGATGGTAATCAATTCGGAATCAGAGACAATTATTTTATGGCTACGGGAAATTTCCTTGGTCGCTTCCGAATTGTCCTTTGGTGCCGCAAGTGGTCTTAATCCAGCATAAATAGATAACACATCCTGTCTATGCACTTTTTTATGGAGATAATGATTGGCAGTCGAAATGATAAATTCGATTTCCCGTTCGAGTGCTTTCGGTTCCAAACTATGCGTGTCCAAAAGCGTATCCGTCGTTCCAACAATAACCCTATTGTGCCAAGGCACGAGAAACAAAACACGTCCATCGTCGGTCTTGGGAATCATGATGGCATCATCGCCGGGCAGAAATGATTTGTCGAGTACCAAATGAATACCCTGACTTGGACGAACGATGTTCTTTGCCTCGGGGTCATCCATTTTTAAGACTTCATCTGTAAAGATTCCTGTAGCATTGATTACAACATTGGCTTGTAAATTATATTCAGAGTTGGTTTCTATATCCTCCGCAACAACGCCATTAACTATCCCTTTTTCATTTTTCAACAATCGCTTTACCTTAAAATGATTTAGGACTGTTGCACCATGCTCGATAGCCGTCTGCGCCATATTAATGGCCAATCTCGAATCGTCAAATTGTCCGTCGTGATAGACCACGCCTCCCTTCAATTTTTCGGTCTTGATGGTAGACAATCGTTCCATGGTGATTTTCTTACTAATATGAGTGGATTTACCGAAACTCAAGTTTCCAGCCAAAAAATCATAAACTTTCATTCCTACGTTGTAAAAAACGGAATCCCAATATTTATAATTAGGAATGATAAAGGACTGATTTGAAACCAAATGTGAAGCATTCTTCATCATCAATCCACGTTCGTACAAGGCTTCTTTGACCAAATCAATATTGCCTTGGGCCAAATATCGGACACCACCATGTACCAATTTAGTACTTCGACTGGAAGTTCCTTTAGCGAAATCGACCTGCTCCAATAGAAGGGTTTTGTAACCTCGCGTCGCACAATCCAAAGCAGTACCGAGTCCCGTGGCACCTCCGCCGATGATAATAACATCCCATAGGCCTTGTGTTTTTAATGGAAGAAGAAGCACATTTCTGTCAAACATATTCATTTGTACGTTATTTTTGAATACTTATATTCTGTTTCAAATATAAACAAAAATTTTTAAAAGTGAAACTAAACGAAACAAAATATAATAATATTAGACTAATAAATATATTTTTTAGCTTCGATATCCTTCATTTTATTATATTTGTGAAATGAAGCGACATGAACTCATATTACAAAAGTTGACCGAAGAGAAACATCTTGAAGTACTGGATTTATGTAAATTATTGGATGTGTCTGCTGTTACCATCCGAAAGGATTTGAATCTTTTGGAGGAAAAAGGACTGCTTTTTCGCACGCATGGCGGCGCTTCGCTTGAAAATCCTTATATCAATGAAAAAGCCGTTTTTGAAAAAGAAAAAATATCGGTTGAAGAAAAAAATGGTATCGCCCAAGCTGCAGCCCATTTGTTAGATGAGAATGATTCCATAATGATTGCTTCTGGCACCACAGTTCAGGCCCTTGCAAAATTCATTAAATCTAAAAACAAATTAACAGTTATAACATCTTCGTTGTACGTTGTATTGCATTTAATTAATGATAAAAATATCAATATATTACAACTTGGCGGATATGTACGTCATAGTTCTGCTTCCGTAATCGGCGCCTATACAGCTCACATTCTGGAAAATATTTCCTGTAGTAAATTATTTTTGGGTGTCGATGGAATTGATTTGGATTATGGCCTCTCAACCACAAATCTAGAAGAAGCGCAATTGAATCAAAAAATGATAGCGTCGGCGCAAAAAATCATTGTGCTGGCAGATTCCTCAAAATTTGGCAAGAAAGGATTCGCACGCATTTGTGATTTAGAGAAGATTCACGAAATAATCACCGATAAAGGGATTTCTTCAGAAACTAAATTGAGACTAGAGGAAAAAGGCATCAAGGTTACAATCGCTCCTT
>JBBSLN010000130.1:0-6330 GCA_038255205.1 Flavobacteriales bacterium | reverse complement strand
ATGAAAATAATCCAACAATCCTGATTTTTCCAATTTCCGCTCTTGGTCCAATAAGTCACCTTTTGTAACCACTATCAGTCGGAAATCTTTGGACAATGTACGCAATACTTCTTCAACTCCTTCCAGCAATTCGACGGGTTTGCTTAACATGTCCTTTCCTATTTCAATAATTTTTTCGATAGTGGTATTTGAAACATTTCCGTTTGAAATTTCCAAAGCAGATTCTACCATCGACAGCACAAAGCCTTTAATACCATATCCATATAAGGGTAAATTTTCAATTTCCTTTTTGAATAATTCCTGGTCAATTTTATTGGCGGTTTCATAAGGTGACAATAATTTGGCAAATTCCAATTCAGCATCACGAAAGTAGGTTTCGTTGACCCAAAGTGTGTCATCAGCGTCAAAACCGATAACTTTTATGTTTTTATATTCGTTTGGCAATTTGTTGCTTTTTCTAAAACTAGATTTTTATCATTATATGATTCTTTTTATCGTCGGAATGACAAGTTGATTATTTCCACAATCGTTTTGCCCGTTCCAAGTCTTCTGGAGTATCGATTTCGACACCTTCAACTGTGGTTTCGACCATTTTTATTCGTTTCCCATATTCTAAATAGCGAATACATTCTATTTTTTCTGTTGCTTCAAGGAATTGCATTGGCAATCTATAAAAATCCAACAAGGCCTGTTTTCTAAACGCATAAATACCTTTATGTTTAAAATAACGCGTGCCTACTTCTTTATCACGCGGATATGGAATGGGACTTCTTGAAAAATACAAGGCAAAATTATTTTGGTCCACAATAACCTTTACGGTGTTTGGATTATTTATTTCGTCCCAATCATGAATCTCAACCATCAATGAAGCCAAATCTATTTCCTTTTGCACATCATGTTTAAAGACTTCCAGCACCTTTTCCAGACTTTCACGTTCTGTAAAAGGTTCATCACCTTGAACATTTACCACAATATCAACATCCAAATCCTCAACAGCTTCGGCAATGCGATCACTTCCCGATTGGTGTTCATTTTTACTCATAATGGCTTTTCCTCCATTCGATATAATTTCGTCATAGATAATTTCACTATCTGTAACCACATAGACATCATCAAATAACTGTGTAGCAACAGTGGCTTCATAAGTGCGCAGAATGACCGTCTTACCTGCCAAATTTTGCAATAATTTAGCTGGAAATCGAGATGCACTGTAACGTGCGGGAATCATTGAGATAATCTTCATATCAAGGAATGAATTCTAATCAAAAATAGAACTTTTTATAGGAAATCAAGGTTTTGATGGTGTAATCTTTTTATAAATTTTAAAAATTATATAAAAGACAAAAATAACCAATACCAGAGCAACAACAGGTAAAAAAATTGAAACAATAGACATCAAAATCGAAGTTCCAGTTTCGACCGTTGCGACAATTGGATTGCCCAATCCTGCCGTTGAAACTGATGAGGTCAGCCTAGTTGCTCCTGAAGCGCTCTTAATAACGGTAGCGGTTCCTCCTCCAGCTATAATCGCCAACGCCCAAGTGATTATCGGATTTAAATCTGCAACCGTTGATACCATGACTGCGGTTCCAGCAATGGTCGCCAAAGGGATGGCAATCGTATCCAAAAGATTATCTATAAAAGGAATATAATAGGCGGTTATTTCCACTAAAGTTCCTACTCCAAGTGTTACAACAGCAGTTAAACCTCCAATCCATTGCCACGATTCATTAAGTTCCCAGACATTGAAATAGGACGCCAAACTCAAGGCAAAAAGTGGTAAAAACACCCGAAAACCAACTGATGCGGCGAGTCCTATTCCCAGACAAATACTGATGATGGTTTCCATACAGAAGAAGCCCCTAAATCCCCAATGGGGAATTTTTGTTTGTGTTTGATAAAATGTTCGTTGTAATGTTCATATTAAGATATTTATAAAATATTCTAAGTAAAACGCAATCTAAAGTCCCCTTTGGGGATTTAGGGGCTAAAAAACTCATCCTTAAACCCAATCAAATATAATTTATTTTTTGCTCTTGTGACGGCTGTATAAAGCCAGCGTAAGTATTCTTTGTCGATGCCATTTGGCAAATAAGGCTGTTCTACAAACACGGTATTCCACTGTCCTCCTTGAGATTTATGGCAGGTAATGGCGTAAGAGAATTTGACTTGTAATGCGTTGAAATGTTTATTGTTTTTTATTTTAAGGAATTTTTTATAATTGGAGGTTTCATCTTCATAATCTTTCTGTACTTCCTGATATAAACGATTCGATTCTTCATAAGCCAATGAAGGTGCTTCGGCTTCGATGGTATCTAAAAGTAAGACCGTTTCAAACGGTTGCATTTTTGGATAATCCACCATTTGTACTTTGACTTCAGCAAAACGGAATCCATATAAATTTTGAATGGTATGGATTTCCAATATTTGAATAATGTCTCCATTTGCAATAAACCCAGCTTCGGAAGTAGGTTTGACCCAAAAATAATTGTTCTTAACCACCATTAGAAAATCGCCTACGGTCAATTCATTTTCATTGTTGAGAATTCGTTCCCGAATCTGTTTATTATAAAGATTGGCTCGCTTGTTACTCCTTACAATTATTGCCGTTTCTTCATGACCTTCGGCATCGTAAGCATCATTGATGGCGTCCATGATTTCGTGACCATCAATCAACCGAACGATATCACTGTATCCATTTAAATTGAATTTGAAAGCTTCCATAAATTCACCTTCCATAACTTCCCGTAGCTGTGTAGCATTCATCAATATACCTGAATCTCGTTCTTGGCGTACCACTTCATCAAGTTCCATGGTCTTTACCGTCTTGTTATAATGCAAATTGAGTTGGTTAGCGTCCAAAGCTGGACTTAAATCTGATTTCACCGGAGGCAGCTGTGCTTTATCTCCGATGAGTAGCAGTTTGCACTTATGTCCAGAATACACGTATTGAATCAAATCATCCAGCAAAGATCCATTTTCAAATAATTTTGAATCCGCTGGCGCATCTGGAATCATGGAAGCTTCATCAACAATAAATATAGTATTGCGATGTTTATTGGGCTGCATTACAAATTTGACACCTCCACCCTTATCTTTTTTCGGGAAATAGATTTTTTTGTGAATCGTGAAGGCTTCGTTATTAGAATAATTTGAAATTACTTTTGCAGCTCTTCCAGTAGGCGCCATTAAAACTGCACTTTTTTTAATTTCCCATAAATTGGAAACCAGGGTTCCAATAATACTTGTTTTTCCAGTTCCAGCAAAACCTTTTAAAAGATAAAGACTGTTAGGAGTGGTATCAAAAACAAATTCTGAAAGCTGGTCTAAGACGATATTCTGTTTCGTTGTGGGTTCAAAAGGGAATTTTTTCTTTAAAAGTCGATAAAATTCGGAAGCGTTCATTGAATGGTTTTTGTGTATTGGCAAAGTGGAAAGATAAGATATAATTTGTAGTGATTAAAAAGATAAATAGATTAAATTTACCCCTACTTAAATAGGGGTTGACATCAATCGATCGTAATTTTATTTCATTTTTACAACTATTGGTTTTCACGAATAAAAAAAATTTGTAGATTTGCGTAACACCTAAAATTAAATTAATAAACAAGCTAACTATGTTAACAGTAATTATTTCAGTAGTCGTTGTTATTCTTCTCACCATTGGTATTGTGTGGTTGATTGACAAATATGTGCCAAAAAAATTAAAGATTGTCGTGAATCTTGTGCTATGGATTATCATTATCGCGTTGGGTTATTTAACTTTTATGTCCGTTTATGGCGAAATTCAATTCAACAATTTGAAAGAAAAACGTTATGCTTTGGTTATCAAAAAGTTGATCGATATTAGAGACGCCGAATTAGCTTACAAACAAGTGAACGGTAAGTTTACAGACAACTTTGATGAGTTAGTTAAGTTCATTGATAATGGTGAATTTACAATTGTTCAAAAACGAGATACCACTGTGAAAGATATTGAAATGACAAAACGTTTCGGTGTAGATATGACCAAAGAAATGGTTCTAACAGATACTTTAGGAACACGTTCTGTTAAGGATTCTCTGTTTGGTGCTGATAAGCGTTACAAGGAAATGATGAATGTGCCTGTTGGAAAACCAGGTGCTAAATTTAAATTGCAAGCCGGAACTTTAGATGATATTCCTGTGTTTGAAGCAAGTGTTGATAAATCAGTGATTCTTCACGATCAAAGTAATAACTTGATTGAAAAAGAAGAACAGGTAGTTGCTGTAGACGGTGTGAATGGGCCAACTTTAACTGTAGGGTCTATGACCGAAATCAAAACTAAAGGGAACTGGCCAATAAGCTATTCAAAAGAACAATAGTTTGAATCCAAACCATATTAAAGACCTGTCCATTCAAATTAGTTTGAGTGGACTTTCTTTTTGCATCCTTAACCGAACTTTAAATTCTATTGAATTTCTGCACCATCAGGCTTTTGGAAAGAAAGTCAATCCGTTTGAAGTGTTACAGCAACTTAAAGAATGCTTAACGGCGCATTCTGAATTCAATCAATCCTTTACCTCGGTTTTGGCAATCTATCAGAATGAGCTTTCTAATTTAGTTCCTAAAATTTTATTTGATGAAGAGTTGTCTGCAGATTATTTAAAATTCAATTCAAAAATTTTAAAGTCAGATTTTATTTCACATGATGAAATTGCAATTAATGAAAGCATCAATGTGTATGTACCCTATATGAACATTAACAACTATATCTTTGACACATTCGGGGTCTTTGAATATAAGCACGCATCAACAATACTTATTGATACCTTTCTTCAAAATAATGTCCAATCTGATGAAAACCAGATATATCTGAATGTCAATTATAATAATTTTGAACTAGTGGTCATTCAGGATAAAAGACTGCTACTTTATAATAGTTATGAATTTTCAACCAATGAAGATGTTATCTATTATTTGTTGTTTACAATGGAACAATTACAGATTAATCCAGAAACGGTAAAGCTCAATCTGATGGGAACCGTGGAAAAAGATGATTCTCTATATGCAATTCTTTATACGTATGTGCGTTTTGTGGAATTCTATATGCCAAGCTACAAATTCGAATTCAAATCAGAATTAAAACCAATGCATCAGCACCATAATGCCATCATTCTAAATAGCTTTTAATGCGAATCGTTTCAGGAAAATTTAAAGGCAGACGTATCACAGCGCCTAAAAAACTACCAGTTCGTCCTACGACAGATATGGCCAAGGAAGCCTTATTCAATATTCTGAATAATACGTATTACTTTGATGACATCTCGGTTTTGGACTTATTTTCTGGGACAGGAAGTATAAGTTACGAGTTTGCTTCAAGAGGCACTAAAAACATTACCGCTGTTGATGAAGATTTTGGTTGTATCAAGTTCATCAATAAAACGGCTGAAGAATTTGAGATGTCCATTCAAACCATCAAAAGTGATGTCTATAAATTTCTGGAATCTACAAAGCTACAATCAACTGTCATTTTTGCCGATCCTCCTTATGCATTTTCATTGGAACAATTTTCAAAAATTCCAGAAATGATATTTCAAAATAACTTATTGGAACACGATGGTGTTTTGATTGTAGAACATGCCAAACAGACTGATTTGTCACATCTCGAAAACTATAATTACTCCAAACATTATGGTGGGAATGTGTTTAGTTTTTTTGCGGTGAATGCAGAAAAATAAGCTCGCAAAGACGCCAAAACGCAAAGCAAATACATATAAGTAACGTCTGCAAGATCTGCGAGATCCGCGGGAGACTGAAAACGGATTGTCCCGCAGAATCCGCAGATTTTCGCAGACTTCAAAGAGCCTGTTTAAGTATGTAAACCTATTAGCCGAATTGTGTACTTCAAATAGCCCTTATGATTTATCTGAACTTCCCAATTACAATTAGTTTCTTTGAGATTCCGTCCGAAGAAAACCGAAAATTGATATAGAATAATCCATAATTTGTGTCTGCGAAAATCTGCGAGATCTGCGGGAGATTGAATAGGGATTGTCCCGCAGAATTCGCAGATTTTCGCAGACTATATGGATTTAAATAAACAAGCTCCTTGAAAATTTCGAAGAGCCCTTATCATTTATCTTTATGTATTGTTGCATCACATTTTGGCTATCTACCCTCCAACAATCAAGCGTGACGTACTTATACGTTGGTATACATGGCATTGCACAACATAAAGTTTATCTGGACTTCCCAATTACAGCTAGTTTCTTCGAGATTCCTTCCTAAGAAAACTGAAGAGTCATATTGAATTATAAATAATTTGATTTTGCGAAAATCTGCGAGATCTGCGGGAGATTGAATAGTGAT
>JBBSLN010000129.1:0-6350 GCA_038255205.1 Flavobacteriales bacterium | reverse complement strand
TTTTAATATCATATTGATTTAACTAAAACTACCGATCATGAAAGAAGAAAAAATTATTGTCCCAGCAAACGGCTATTTGATGCTGTTCTTGTTTTTTATATTATTTATCGGAGGTATTGCTGCTATCGGCTTTACAAAAAATCCTTGGTTTGCGACAGCCATCATTATTTCCATTTTTATTGCGCCAGGATTTTTAATGGTGCAGCCAAACAATTCACGAGTACTTTTGCTTTTTGGAAAATATGTAGGCTCCATCAAGAAAAACGGCTTTTATTGGGTAAACCCATTTTATACCAAAACGAAAATCTCCCTACGAGCCAGTAATTTTGATAGTGAACGTTTAAAAGTGAATGATAAGCTAGGAAATCCCGTTATGATTAGCACCATTCTCGTATGGCGTGTAGAAAACACATATAAAGCGGCTTTCGATGTAGATAACTACGAAAATTTTGTAAGAGTACAAACCGACGCAGCCGTTCGTAAACTGGCAAGTATGTATCCTTATGACAATTTTGCAGATGAAGGTTTGACCGAAGACATTACACTTCGTTCGAGCGTCAACGAAGTCAGTGAAGCGCTCGAAATTGAACTGGAAGAACGTCTTGCCATCGCCGGGATTGAAGTTCTTGAAGCGAGGATTGGCTATTTGGCTTATGCACAGGAAATCGCTAGTGCCATGTTAAGACGCCAGCAGGCGACTGCAATAGTTGCGGCAAGACACAAAATCGTGGAAGGCGCAGTTAGCATGGTAGAAATGGCTTTGAACGAATTGAGCAAAAAAAATATTATTGAATTGGACGAAGAACGCAAAGCGGCGATGGTGAGTAACCTAATGGTTATTTTGTGCAGCGACAAAGACGCCACTCCTGTGGTAAATGCTGGAACTTTAAATCATTAACATATATGAAAGAGTATAAAGTTTTAAGTCCTGCTTTAGGCTTTAGAAAGAAATCCCAAACATTCGAAGATATTTTGAACACCTATGCCAGGGAAGGCTGGGTAGTCAAATCGATAGTAACCAATAGTCATGGTGGCATTACCTACATTATCTTTGAGCGAGAGAAAAACAGATAACATGAGCGATAAACGACCTAAAATAAAAGTGCCATTAGAGCCGATGGATATCATTGTGGAAATGATTACACTTTCTGTATTGGCCTTAATGATTATTTATATTTTCATAGTTTATAATGACTTACCACGCACGATTCCCACGCATTTTAATGGGGAAGGTGAGGCCAATGGTTTTGGCAACAAAAGTATGATGTGGCTTTTACCGGGAATTGGAGCTATTCTATACATTGCTTTTTCGATATTAAATCGGTTTCCACACATCCATAACTATAATATCAATATCACTGAAGAAAATGCGCTTAAAAATTATCGATTTAGCAGTCGTATTCTTCGATTTACATTACTTTTTATAATGTTACTCTTTGTTTTTATTGAATACGACATCGTCTCTTATGTCAACGGCCAAGGCAATATATTTGGGAATTGGTTTGTTACAGTAGTCATCATTTTAAGTCTTATTTTACCAATATTTCTAATCATCTACAAGAAAAAAATGAACAAATCATGAAAAAACTACTCTTATTACTGTTTATTTTAAATGTGTCATTTTTGTTTTCACAGAATATAATCATCTCGGAAGAGATACTAATTATGAATGACAGCATTCGTTTGCCCGGAACGTTGACGTATAATTCCGATTTAGAGCAACAGCCTCTTGTCATTTTTGTAGTCGGTTCGGGAAATCCTGATAGGAATGGTAATCAACTGCAATTTGGTATTAAAGCCAATTATATCAAACAATTTTCAGATGCCATGACGCAAAATAATGTAGCCTTCTTTAGATATGATAAGCGCAACGTCTCAAAGGAAAATATACCTATGATAATGAAACGAATCGTGTTTCAAGATTTAGTAGATGACGTTACGACTGTTATCAATCATTTTAAGGATGACAAACGTTTTAGCAGTATCACACTCATCGGTCATAGTCAAGGCTCTTTAGTTGCAATGTTGGCAGCCAACGAACATGTTGATAAATACATCTCTTTGGCTGGTGCGGGCGAACCTGTCGGTAAAACAATTGTCAGACAATATACAGCGCAGAATGAGGTATTAGGAGAAAGTGCCAGGCAGCATATAGAGGAATTGACCTCAACTGGTACTATTAAAAACGTAAATCCAAGTCTCGCCTTATTATTCCAACCGGCAAACTATGCGTTTTTAATGGATTATTTGGTCATCGATCCTTCGGAACAAATAAAAACGCTATCAATCCCTGTGCTCATTTTAAATGGAAATAAAGACCTGCAAGTTGAGGAAAAAGATGCGAAAAATTTACATGCCGCCAAACCAAAATCAGAAATGGTCATCATTGATAAAATGAACCATGTTCTCAAAACAATCGAAAAAGACGAAGACAATGTGGCCTCTTACGCCTCTCCCGATTTTCCATTATCCGAAGAATTGGTATCCGTAGTGACTGCGTTTATAAAAAAATAAGATGTCCAAGAAAAAAGCCTTTGCGTTACGCATTAATGAAGATATGCTCAAAGCCGTTGAAAAGTGGGCTTCTGATGAATTCAGAAGTACCAACGGACAGATTGAGTGGATGCTCATGCAGGCTCTCAAGGATCAAGATAGGCTGCCCAAGCCAAAAGATAAACCAAAAACTGAAAGCGACTCTCAATAGTCGCTTTTTTTAAACCCCAAATTGTGGTATTTTGCATTTTCAAAATACCACTATGCAAGAAGCGCCAATTTTCACTGATGATACAATAGTATTTGGACTCCTAATGCTCACATTGGGACTTATTTTTTACACTGAATCCATTAAAACTGGGTTCTGGCCGAAGTTTTATAAAATAGTTCCTGGACTCTTCTTGGCTTATATGCTGCCAGCCGTGCTAACAACTGCTGGTTTGATTGCGCCTGAATGGCAAACAACCAATGATTCAGGAGAAATTACGGAGCATAGCACGAGTCTTTATTATGTTTCTAGCCGCTATTTGTTGCCTGCTGCCTTGGTTTTGATGACCTTGAGTATCGATTTAAAAGCTGTTTTTAATTTAGGATGGAAAGCGTTAGTAATGTTTTTGACCGGCACACTCGGAATCGTCATAGGTGGGCCGATTGCAATTTTATTGGTATCCATTTTTTCTCCTGAAACTGTTGGTGGCGCAGGGCCTGATGCGGTATGGAGAGGACTCTCAACATTGGCAGGAAGTTGGATAGGTGGTGGCGCCAACCAAACTGCCATGTTGGAAATCTATGGATATAACCAATCGGAATATGGCAAAATGGTATTCGTGGATATTGTGGTCGCCAATATCTGGATGGCAATTCTACTGATCGGTATTGGAAGATCTAATGCGATTGATAAATGGTTGAGAGCTGATAATTCAGCCATTGAATCACTCAAGGAGAAAGTGACCACCTTTGCCAAAAGTGTAAAGCGAAATCCAACCCTAACGGATTTAATGATAATTATTGCCATCGCCTTCGGAACGGTAAGTTTTGCCCACATCGGAGCTAATTATCTGGCTCCATATTTCAAAAGTGTTGTGACAAATATCCAATCGCCTACCTTGAGAAACACATTTACATTTTTAGACTCTCAATTCTTTTGGATGATTAGCATTGCAACTCTTGTAGCTATTCTGTTGTCATTCACAAAAGCCAAAAACTATGAAGGTGCTGGGGCGAGTAAATTTGGTAGCGTTTTTATATACATCTTGGTTGCATCGATTGGGATGAAAATAGATTTAATGTCCATTTTCGATAATCCTGGACTAATCGCAGTGGGTATGATATGGATGACAGTACACGCAATCTTGATGATAATTATAGCAAAAATCATTAGAGCACCCTACTTCTTTTTGGCAGTTGGAAGTCAAGCGAATGTTGGTGGAGCCGCCTCTGCTCCTATTGTGGCATCGGCATTTCATCCATCTTTGGCCACAGTCGGTGTGCTATTGGCTGTATTCGGATATGCCATAGGAACCATTGCAGCAATCGGTTGTACGATTTTGATGAGATTAGCTGCCGCCGGTTAGTTTTTATTGAATAATTATAGGATATTTGCGCTCCAAAATTCAAATTGATTCAATGAAAAAAGTACTGTATATATTTGTTGCTCTTTTAATAGTTGCTTGCGCCAAAGACACTTCCAACTTCACATAAAAAGGTAATATAAAACGCTTGAAGAAGGGAACTGTCTATCTTAAAAAATTGAAAGATTCCACCTTGGTGACCATCGATTCATTAGTCATAAATGGTAATCCAGAATTTGAACTGCACACAGATTTGGAATCTCCCGAAATATTGTATCTAAAATTGCATCAATATGATAACGAAGAACATTTAGTTCCGTTTTTCGCTGCTGAAGGTATCACCGAAATTAATTCAACCATTAAAATGTTTGAATTTGACATGAAAATCAAGGGTTCAAAACAACAGGAAAAATGGGAGGAATATAAAACAATGATGTCACGCTTCCAAGGTCAGAATTTAGATTTGATTAAAGATAATTTTGAAGCCCAAAAAGACAATGATACTACTAAAATGAACACCACTGTTCAGAAGTACGAAAGTCTCATCAAACGAAAATATCTCTTCACCATAAATTTTGCCATTAACAACAAGGACAACGAAGTTGCTCCTTACGTAGTACTTTCTGAAATATACGATGCTAATATCAAATATCTCGATACAGTTAACAATGTGTTGACGCCAGAGGTAAAAGCTTCGAAATATGGAAAGGAATTGCAGACGTTCATTGAAACCCGAAAAGCCGAATAAATACTGATTGAACATTCTTCAATAGTATCAAACAGACTAAATTATAGTGGAAAAACATTCATTGTAAAATTGACCAAAGGCTATTCTTTTGTTATCAACGTATATAATTTTTGATGAAACTTAACAAAATATTACTTCTTAAATATGCCAAACGGATAGGAATTGTTCTTAGCGGCCTTATCTTATTATTCTTCTGTTTTTATGCCAGTATTTATTTTGGTTTATGGGGAAAAATACCATCCAAAGAAACGATTTCAGACTACAAACAAAGCCAAGCCACACAAATTCTCGATAAAAACAATGACCTTATTGGGAAATTATATATCTACGATAGGCAGTCCATTAAATATTCGGATGTTCCTCAACACCTATTGGATGCGTTGATTGCGACAGAAGATATTCGCTTTTATGAGCATGATGGCGTTGATAACAAAAGTCTGCTTCGCGTATTTTTCAAGACTATCTTATTATCGGATGATTCTTCGGGTGGCGGAAGTACCATTACATTGCAACTGGCTAAAAATCTATTCGGAAGGGAGCGTTCTGGAGCTTTGGGCATGGTCGTCAATAAAATAAAGGAAAGTATTGTTGCCAAACGCATTGAGAAACTTTATTCCAAAAAAGAGATTCTCGTTTTATATCTAAACACCGTCCCATTTCCAGACAATACGTATGGCATCGAAAGTGCATCAGAAAAATTCTTTAATGCTCACACCAAAGAGTTAAGTTTAAATCAAGCAGCAACATTAGTCGGCTCTCTCAAAGCCAACAACAGCTATAATCCGAGATTATTTCCTGAACGGTCAAAAGACAGACGAAATGTCGTTCTAAACCAAATGGTGAATTATGAGTTTCTCTCTGACAACGAAGCAGAAAAGGCTAAATCAGAGGAGATTGTTCTTGATTATCAATATTACGCTCCCAATCAAGGGTTGGCTCCCTATTTTAGGGCTGAAATAAAAAAGCAGTTGGACACAATTCTTCAGAAGAAGAAATTCAAAAAGCCAAATGGAGAGTCGTATAATCTATTTCACGATGGGCTTAAAATCTATACAACCTTAGACAATCAAATGCAGCGTTATGCGGAGGAAGCCATGCGTGAGCACATGAAAAGTCTGCAAGAACAATATGAAAAAGCATATGGTAAAAATGCGCCATGGTTCAAGAATAAACCCGCTTTTCTCGCTGCCAAAAAAAGATTGAAAAAATATAAATCATTAAAATCTGAAGGTCTGACAGACAAAGCCATCAATGATAGTTTAAGTAAAACTTACAAGACAGAATTGTTTTCTTGGAGCGATGAGGAAGACAACATTCAATCACTTTCAACTCTGGACAGTCTGGAATATTATTCCAAGTTTTTAAATGCTGGAATGCTGTCTTTAGAACCACAAACTGGTGAAATAAGAGCTTATGTAGGCGGCATCGATTATCGATTCTTTCAATACGACCATGTTTCCCAGAGCAAACGCCAAGTGGGCTCTACATTTAAACCTATTGTTTATACTGCTGCCATTGAAAACGGTATGCCGCCTTGT
>JBBSLN010000128.1:0-6352 GCA_038255205.1 Flavobacteriales bacterium | reverse complement strand
ATTCCTCAAAATTTGGCAAGAAAGGATTCGCACGCATTTGTGATTTAGAGAAGATTCACGAAATAATCACCGATAAAGGGATTTCTTCAGAAACTAAATTGAGACTAGAGGAAAAAGGCATCAAGGTTACAATCGCTCCTTCAAGCTAATTTAACTACATTTTTATTGCGAAATGTTCCAATCTACGATGACGAGAATTAGGATCACATGATGTTCTAAAATAGTAGTTTTCAAAATTATATGTAGCGGATGCAAACTCTGAACTTTCCGAAATTTAAAATTTGGCATAAAAAAACCCAAAATAAATTCGGGTTCTCTACTCGTATTTCGTAGCTACTATTTTATTTCAACAACTTCCAAATCAAAGACTAAATCCTGTCCAGCCAAGGGATGATTTCCGTCTATAACTATGTGGTCATCTTTAACATCCACAACTCTGAACTGGTGCTCTCGCCCATCCTCGCCTTTAGACGCCAATCCCATTCCTATTTCTGGTTTTACGTCTGGCGGTAATTGTTCGTTTTTAACTTCATGGAATAATTCCTTTTGGATATCTCCATACGCTTCATCTTTGGCAATTTGTACCGTTTTCTTTTCGTTCACTTTCATATCAATGATCGCATTTTCAAAACCAGGAATCAACATGCCTTGACCGATTGTTACTTCTAATGGCTCACGTTGAAGTGAACTGTCAAAAACGCGTCCGTCATTTAACTTTCCTGTGTAATGTACTTTCACTGTGTCATTTTCTTTTACTGTACTCATAATTTATGTTTTTGAATTTTAATAAAGTACAAAACTATAGTTAATATAGGGAACAGCAAGGCTATGAGTAATTAAAAACCTCGAATTAAGAAAAGCTTAACGTAATAAATCGTTAAAAATCGTATTCACTGAAAATGTTTCATATAGTCTTACAAATGGATTTTTTGAGAACGTTAACTCACAGTTCATAAGTTCGTGACTGTATTTCTGAAGTTTTTTTTACCAGAAGCATCCACTTTGGATTAATTAAGAAACGCGACGAGCTAAGTGCATATACACTTTAAAAATAACATTTAAAGGATGTTATTTTTATACCTAAAGACTGATAATTTGATTAGATTTGGAAGGTAGGTGACCAAAATTACAACCTACATAATAACCTATTTGATTGATGAGATTCCCATTTGACAATAAAATTATCTTCATCCTTATTACCTTCGTTTGTTTAAATTGCAAAAACGAAAACAAGGAAAAAACTATCGACCTACCAACATCTGAAGTAGAAACCTACAAGATTTTGAAAGAGCAACCTCCAGGTATTCAAACACCTGTAGGTATGGTATGGGTGGCAGGAAAAACCTTTACACAGGGCGCAAAATCAGATGATACATTTGCAATGATGAGAGAAAAACCAGCGCACCAAGTTACCGTGGATGGTTTTTTTATTGATATTACCGAAGTGACCAACAAACAATTCAAATCATTTGTTGAAGCTACCAATTATATAACTGTGGCAGAACGCCCTGTCGATTGGGAACTGATTAAAACCGAACTTCCTGAAGGCACACTTAAACCACACGATTCCATTCTCCAACCTGGCAGTTTAATCTTCAATAAAAGCGTGAATGTTGTCGTAAACATGTCAAATTACAGCCAATGGTGGACTTGGAAACTAGGTGCGAACTGGAAACATCCTGAAGGTCCAAATAGTTCAATTAAAAGTAAAGACAACTTCCCAGTGGTTCATATTGCATTGGAAGATGCCCAAGCGTATTGCAAATGGGCAAATAGACGACTGCCCACAGAAGCCGAATGGGAATCTGCTGCACAAGGAACAGGGACCGACAACATCTACACTTGGGGGAACGAGAATGGCGCTTTAATCAAAAATGCAAATACTTGGCAAGGTGTGTTTCCCGTAAAAAATGAAAGCGAAGATGGATTTGTACTTATTGCGCCCGTAAAATCCTATAAACCAAATAGTATTGGCATCTATGACATGTTGGGAAATGTATGGGAACTCACAAGTGACCTTTTCAATGTGAACCATTATAAAGATTTGGACGTCTCGAATGTTATAATCAATCCAACAGGTGCTTCAAATTCTTACAGTCCAGAAAACCCAAACCAAAAAGAGCATGTCATAAAAGGCGGCTCATTTTTATGTCATGCTTCCTATTGTGCCAGTTTCAGGATTTCTGCTAGAATGGGTGTGAGCATAGACTCTGGCTCGGACCATAGCGGGTTTAGAACCGTTGCAACACTTCAAATGCTAGACTGATAATTGTTGTTACTACAGATTATTACGAAAAGCAAGTTAAAAGTTCAAATAAAAAAAGCCTAAAAAATCTTTGACTTTTTAGGCTTTTAATAGTCGGGGTGGCAGGATTCGAACCTGCGACCTCCGCGTCCCAAACGCGGCGCGATAACCGGGCTACGCTACACCCCGAATTGGTTATCTTTCAAATAGCGTTCGGCTCCTCTCTTCTTAATCTTCCTCTCTAAAATTAGTGCTTCCGACCTGTTATTAACTCTTTCTGTATGAACTAATTTCCAAGGCACACCATATTTAGTTGATGGAACCAAACCTTTGTTGTGTTTTATCAATCTCTTTTCGATATCATCCGTTTGACCAACATAATATCTTGAACGTCTCTGGCTATACAATACATAAACAGTATAATCCATATTTTTTCATGTGGTGGTCACGCTTCAAGCGTGACGACCTTCACGCCAACGGCGTGACGCGATAACCGGGCTACGCTACACCCCGAATTGGTTATCAATAAACTCGATTCCTGAAAATCGAGGTGCAAATATATGCCTTTTCTTTAAATTGTAACATTTATTTTCTCTATTTTTAAAGACTAAAACCTGTCTACGATGATTTCAAAATTTATATACATTCTTCCCATTGCTTTTATTAGTTTTTTAAGTTGTGCTCAAGATAAAAACCCTGTCAACACTAACCATGATTATGAAGTGGTAGTTTCTGATTTGAGCAGTCCATGGGGTTTTGTCTTTTTACCTGATGATTCTATGTTAATTAATGAGAAGGACGGTAGAATGATTCATTTCAAGGATGGTAAGAAAACAACTATTGAAGACGTTCCAGAGGTTTACAATAGAGGTCAAGGTGGATTGCTCGATATCGCATTGCATCCAAATTATAAAGAGAACGGTTGGATTTACATTACCTATGTATCTTCTGAAGGCGAAGGCGATGGTGGCCATACCGCTTTGATGCGAGCTAAATTTAGAGACAATAAATTGATTGAAAAACAATTACTGTACAAAGCAACTCCCAATACCACTAAAGGTCAACACTTTGGCTCACGAATTGTATTCGATACTAGTGGGCATCTTTTTTTTACCATTGGAGAACGCGGCGAACGCGATGTCAACCCACAAGATATCACACGTGATGGCGGTAAGGTTTATAGATTGAACGATGATGGAACCATTCCCGAAGACAACCCATTTGTGAATGAACCCGATGCAAAAAAAGCCATTTATACCTATGGTAACCGCAACATCCAAGGGATGGTTTTACATCCAACGACTGGCGAAGTATGGACACACGAACATGGCCCGCGTGGTGGAGACGAAATCAATATCGTCAAAAAAGGAGCCAATTACGGATGGCCAGTCATCAGTTATGGCATCAATTACATAGGTACAAAATTCACAGACAAAACTGCCCAAGAAGGCATGGAACAGCCACTTCATTACTGGGACCCTTCCATTGCGCCAAGTGGCATGGCCTTTATATCCAGCGATAAATATCCTGGTTGGAAAGGCGATTTGTTGGTCGGCTCTTTGAAGTTTGAATACGTGGACAAAGTCGTCCTCAAAGATGGGAAAGTTGTAAAAGAAGAACGACTGCTTGATGGATTGGGTCGCGTGAGAACGATTAATGAAAGTCCAGACGGCTATATCTATGTGGGCATTGAAAACCTCGGAATTGTTAAATTGTTACCCAAAAAATAATGAAAAAAATTATGTATCCACTTCTCATATTGCTTATTAGCTTATTATCCTGTGATGATTCAAACAACAAACAGAACCCTGAATTGAAAAAAAGCATCGAACGCGGTGCTATTGTATACGAAGATTTCTGTATGCAATGTCATTTACCTGATGGAAAAGGAGTTCCAAAAGCATTTCCACCTTTGGATAATTCAGATTATTTAAAGAATAAACGTTCAGCAAGCATCAAAGCCATCAAATTTGGATTGTCTGGTAAAATCATTGTCAATGGTGAAACCTATAACGCCGCCATGGCACCTCAAGGCTTGTCAAATGAAGAAGTAGCAGATGTCATGAACTACATTACCAATTCTTGGAGCAACAAAAACAGTAAAATGATTACGGTTGAAGAAGTTTCAAAAATTCAACCTTAAAATTCTTTCATAAATGGTTAAATTTGCCATATAATGTAAAGAAAGTTTATGCTTGTTATTGGAATTGCTGGTGGTACAGGCTGTGGAAAAACAACTGTTGTCAATCAAATTTTAAATGAATTACCTGAAGGTGAAGTCGGTGTTATTTCTCAAGATTCCTATTACAAGGACACATCACATTTGAGTTATGACGAACGTATCAAAATCAATTTTGACCATCCACGCTCTATCGATTTTGAATTGCTTGAACAACACATTAAAGACCTTCGTGAAGGTAAGGACATCCAACAACCTGTTTATTCATTCATCAAACACAACCGAACGGGCGACACAATTCTGACACATCCTCGTAAAGTAATGATTGTAGAAGGCATTTTAATATTAACACATCCTGATTTACGCGAACTTTTCGATATCAAGATTTTTGTGCATGCCGACAGTGACGAACGACTCATCAGACGTTTAAAACGGGATATAAACGAACGCGGAAGAGACATTGACGAAGTACTTCAACGATACCAAAACACGCTAAAACCTATGCATCAACAATTTATTGAACCGACCAAAGAATTTGCAGATATCATCATACCCAACAATAAATTCAATACCGTTGCTGTTGATATTGTAAGAAGCATCATTAACCAACGCTTGGTATAAAATGAACTTTAACTCTAAATATCTCAAACCCTTCAAAAACCTCTACATTCTTATTTTTGTAGTGTTTGTGGTATGGATGCTTTTTTTTGATGCCAACTCATGGCTCATCCATAGAGAATTAAATGCCGATATGGATGATCTACATGATGAGAAAGAGTACTACCAAAAAGAAATCGAAAAAGACAAGAAAGCCATTAAGGAGTTAAGCACCGAGGAAGGAACGGAGAAAATGGCACGTGAAAAATACTATATGAAAAAGGAAAATGAAGATATTTATATCATTGAATATGAAGATAGTATAAAGAACAAGGAAAAGGATGAATAAACCATTATTTAGTGATTTTTCTGAGGTATCATCAAAGCAATGGAAACAATTAATCCAATTTGATTTAAAAGGTACAGACTATAACGATACCCTCATTTGGAAAACCAACGAAGGCATCAACGTCAAACCTTTTTACCATGCTGACGACTTTGACTCACTTCCACCTATTTCAAACACCGAGGCCACTGACTGGAAGATATGCCAAACCATCTTCGTTGCCAATGTCGAAAAGTCAAATGAAAAGGCAGTCGATGCCATCGAACGGGGCGCCGAAAGCATTAAGTTCATACTCCCATCTGAAGCCATTCATATCAAAGATTTATTCGTTAATATCAACCTGTCAGAAGTGACCATCTATTTTGAATGCCAATTTTTGTCTTCTGAATTTGTCAAACAATTTAATTTTTTTCCGTCTAAAGAAAACCTCCAAATCCAGACTGATATCATTGGTAATCTCGCCAAGTCAGGCAATTGGTTCACAAATCTCAAAGACGACCATGCCCATTTTGAAAATATCATAAAAGACACCAATGCGTTTAGCGTCAATGTATCTTTATATCAAAATGCTGGTTCGACCATGGTTCAGCAATTGGCCTATGCCCTAGCCCATGCCAATGAATACTTGAATCACATCGACAATCTCATTGAGAGTGATTCCGATAGCGATCGGGAAAAGCAATCTTTTCAGGTCACCTTTAATGTTTCTGTTGGAACCAATTATTTCTTCGAAATAGCAAAACTGCGCGCCTTGAGAAAGCTTTGGAGCACTCTGGCTTCAGAATATGACTTTAATCTCGAATGTCAAATCATTGCAGTTCCTACCAAGCGTAACAAAACGCTGTACGATTACAATACCAACATGCTTCGCACCACGACCGAGTGTATGAGTGCTATTCTTGGAGGCGCGAATACCATTTGCAATTTACCGTATGATGCTATTTATCATAAAGACAATGAATTCGGCGAACGTATCGCGCGTAAT
>JBBSLN010000127.1:0-6360 GCA_038255205.1 Flavobacteriales bacterium | reverse complement strand
CGGCAATTTTTGAAGCAATGGATTCATCATTTAGAAAGTGCTGACCTAAATGCTTTTTTGCCCTGACTTGATCTGGGTTTTTTTGGTTTGTATGGTTTGTGTTTTTTGCCACGAATGCACGAATTTTTTTGTTAGAGTTTAAGCTTTGAGGCTATAATTACGAAGATAGGGAGAAATGCTCGCAAAGGTGCAGAGTCGGAAAGGAATTAAGAAAAACCTTTTTTGCTTGAAAAAAATAATCTAAATCTGCTCTGCCGAGCAACTTTGCGACCCTCGCGAAAAATCTTGGCATCTTTGAGGTTAAATTTGGCATTCTATTTAACCACAAACATGCCTGATCTGGGTTTTTATGGTTTCCGGTTTTTGCCACGAATGCACGAATATTTAGGTTGGGTTTGAGGTTGGAACTCGAAATACGAAGGTAAGGAAAAGTTGCTCTCAATCCTGATAGTAATTGGGCGCAAAATCGTAAAGATTGTTTTCTCTATTTTCTACTCTCTACTCTCTTTTCTATTGCTAATCGAACTTCACAGAATACTCATCAATAATTTCCAATTCTGTCCTAAATGCCAACACTTTATCGGCAAATCGTTTCACGGCATCCTGTCTCAAAGCATCAGCGAATTCAGAATAATAGCGCTCCAAATCTTCACGTGATTTTGCTCTGTATTGAACGGAATAGGTGGCGTCTTGGTCTTCCTCTACCAATACTTTCGTAAGTTTTGCTTCCACAAAACAACCTGTTGCCAATACTTGTGGAATATGTTCTTTTATCCAAACGAGCCATTGGTCGTGGATGCTTTTATCGATGTTGGATGTGACGTTGTAGATAATCATTTTGATGAAAATTTCAATTATAAAATCCCAAATTCCAACCGATTCGATTGGAATTTGGTGCTTAAATTTTGAGATTTAATTGATAGCATCACCACGCAACATCCTAAACTTCTTGCGTGCTTCAACCGCGTAAATACTGTCTTGGTGCTTAAAAATAATCTGTTCGTAGAGTGCTTTGGCTTTTTCGGGTTCTGCTAATTGATTATTATACAGTTCTGCTAAAAAATATAAGGCGTCATCTGCCAGTATTTCTTCTGAAAAATTAGAAATGATTGATTGATAATTGGTAACGGCCTTATCGTATTGTTTTTTCTTTTCAAATAATTGAGCTTGTTTCAGTAGGGCTTCGTCTTCTATGCTTTCGCCTTTATGTTCAGCCAAAATTTGATTTAGCACGCCGATGGCTTCGTCTGTTTGGTTTTGAAATGCCATCAGATCTGCTTTGGAATATAATTTTAGTGCAACGTGCAGCGAATCATCATATTTATTATCCGAAATGAGCAGTTTTAAATCGAGCGCATCATTCGCAATGAGCTGTGAGGTGGAGGCTTTTAAAATTTTAAGTTGTGATTCTGCCCAATCGAAATCGCCTTTGTAATAACTCGTTTTTGCAACCTTGAATCGAGCTTCCTGCGAAATGGTACTGTTCTTTAGGTTTGCCTGAATCTGTGAGTAGTAAATCAGTGCTTCGTTGAATTTTTCTTGCAGTACTAAAATATCCCCCAATTTCAGTTTGACGCTTGCTTCTTGAAAAGGCGAAATATTAAGTTGAAGGCTTTTCTTTAAGAAATCGCTTCCTTCTTCAGGGGTTTTCATATAAAACGCCAAAAAATTACCATACGCAATCTGTAAGGAAAGTGTTTGTTCGAAAGTTCCATATTGCTTGAAGATGTCTAGATATTTCTTGTTGATGGATGCGTAGTCTTTTTCATTTGCGTTTTCAACTTGAATGTCTAAAATGTATTGGTTTGCGATTAGTTTTGTATCAATGTCTTGAGCAGTTTCCATAACGAACGTGAATATTTCAGTTGCAACTTCATTCTGATTTTCATCACGCGCCATAACGCCCAATTCTATAATGCGACTCAAACTTTCAGGATTTCGCCGGTACAATGCTTTTTCTTGCGTAAAGGATTTTGAATAATCTTTTTCCTGAACAAACATCCAGCTTAATAATTCGTACCAATAGTCATCCGGTTGTACTTGAATCTTTTTCAAAAGCAATTTTTTGAGAATCAAGTTATTTTCACTCTCTTTGTTTTCCGACACAAAATCGCTAAAGGCATGCTTGGCATTGCTTATGAAAACTGGCCTTATTGCTATATAATCAATGTAATTAGAGAACATTCCTTCCACATTGCCTTGCTCGCCATAAATCTGTGCTAACTGTATATTGAAATTGAGATTTGGATTGAGCTCCATTCCTTTTTTGTAAGCCAATATAGCTTCGTCGAGCAATGAATGCTCTTCAAATTGATGCGCCACACCGAAGACGAAGTTTGAGTTGATTTCAATTTTTGAATAAGCTTCTTGATAAAAACGTTTTGCCAAAACAATGCTATCCTGCAATTGATAATTATATCCCAACTCAACCAGCAATTGAGGATTCTCGTTGACCGCGGTTTTTTCAGTGAGCAATTGTCGCACTTCGTCATACTGTTTCAATTGCTGATGCGTCTTTATAAGTTGAAAGAAGTAATTAGTATTCGACGGATTTTTTTGATACAGTTGCTTGTAGCCTATGAGTGCTTTTTCAAATTCACCCCGTTTAAAATAATCGTCGGATAACTGTTCACTTTGTGAAAAAAGCAAACCGCTAAAGAGGAAACATATTAAAAACAGGAATTTGTTCATTTGACTAGTTTCTGTAAATATAACAATTGAGATAGCTTCTTATTGTGAATGTTATGATAAAAAAATGCCTGAACATAGGTTCAGGCATTGCCATCAAAATAAATGTGCTATTAATCATTACTTTAAAAATGATTCAAATACTCTGTTTAGGCGTTTTTGATTTTTGAATTGCTTGAGAAGCAAAAGATAGATTCTATAATAAAATTTTACTTACCATTACGACTAATGATGCAAGCAAAACGAGACGCATAATGTTTTTCATGATATAAGTGATTTTCAATTGACATTACGAACATCACAATAATTTGGGAAATAACAAAGAAAAACACTAAATAATCGTTGAACGACGTTAAATTTTAGCATTTGGTCGATTATTTAAACTAAAATTCCTACAAATTATATGGTGTCGAAACCAGTATATGGAATTAGCACTTCAGGGATTTTAATGCCATTTTCAGTTTGGTAATTCTCTAATATTCCTGCAAGAACTCTTGGAAGTGCTAATGAGCTTCCGTTAAGAGTGTGAGCCAATTCATTTTTGCCCTCAGCATTCTTGAATCGCAATTTTAGTCTATTGGCCTGAAAGGTTTCAAAATTAGAAACCGAAGAAATCTCTAACCACCGGTCTTGTGCTGTTGAAAACACTTCAAAATCGTAGGTAAGGGCAGAGGTAAATCCTAAATCGCCACCACATAATCGTAAGATGCGATAGGGTAATTTCAATTCCTGTAAAATGGTTTTGACATGGGCGACCATTTCATCCAATGCATCGTAAGAACGGCTAGGATGTTCGATACGTAAGATTTCGACTTTATCAAATTGATGTAAACGATTTAATCCTCTAACATGAGCACCATAGCTTCCAGCCTCACGTCGGAAGCATGGCGTATATCCAGTGATGCCAATGGGCAGGTCACTTTCATTAAGCAGCTCATCCCTAAAAATATTGGTTCCAGGCACTTCCGAAGTTGGGATTAAATATAAGTTATCTCCTGTCACATGATACATTTGACCTTCTTTGTCTGGTAATTGACCTGTTCCGAACCCAGAGGCTTCGTTGACTAAAAGAGGTAATTGATATTCTGTATAGCCAGCAGCTGTGTTTTTATCAAGAAAATAAGCAATCAAAGCACGTTGTAATTTTGCGCCTTTTCCTTTGTACACTGGAAACCCAGCACCTGTGATTTTATTGCCCAATTCAAAATCGATGATGTCATATTTTTTGGCTAGTTCCCAATGTGGCATTGCGTTCTTATGCAGTACTGGAATATCACCTTCCCTAAAAACTTCTTCATTATCCGTTTCTGAACTTCCAGCTGGCACTAATGAACAAGGTACGTTTGGGATTTTGTATAGCAATTGATTCAAGGCTTCAACTTTAGCTTCGAGTTGGTCACCTAGCAATTTAGAGTCTTCCTTGAGTTGGACTGTTTGCTCTTTTAATTTATTTGCTTTTTCAATTTCACCTGACTTGAACAAGTTCCCAATCTCTTTTGACAAGCTGTTGGATTCTGCCAAAACGTTGTCTAGCTGTGTTTGCAACCTGCGTCTGTATTCATCCAATGAAATGACCTCGTCAATCATCTCTGTGGCATCGATATTTCGCTTTGCCAATCCATAGATAACAGCATCTTTATTTTCTCTGATGTATGGTACTTGTAACATGGTGTTTAATTTGAGGGCAAAAGTAGCGAGTTTTTTTGGAAAGTTGATAGTTTCAGTCGCAGTTTTCAGTCGCAGTTTCAGTCTTCAGTAAAAATTATTTATCTTAAAATTCAGAGTTCAGAGTTCAGAGTTCAGAGTTCAGAGTTCAGAGTTCAGAATCCTGGGTTTGGTCATCCGTCACCCATCCGTCTTTATTCTCTACTCTCTTTTCTTTTCTCTTGTTCCCTGCTTCTCTCTCGTTCTTTAAATTCATCATCCTGAACTGAAGGCAGCAACCACTCACTATGTTTCAAAGGTGTCCATTGAACGCTTGCAATATCAACCTTTGGGTCGATTAAACGTTGCATTTTATCATTATTCACTCTAACGTATGCGGAGACATAGACTTTGACATTAATGCCTTTTTGGTCAAAATCTTTTTTAAGATGTCGGGCAAATTGCCAAATAACATCTGGCTTTGTGCTTGCCGAACGCTGTTGGCTTTTGGTGAGATAGTCATCCAAATTAATCGGGATTGCAACATTTGTTTTAGCATCGACCACTCGGTAAGTAGTAGAACCACTTTTTGAGCGTAGCATCATTCGCCATGACAACCGATGGCCTTCTTCCGTCCATAAGACATCATCTTTAAAAAACCAATGACGCAAAGGAAGGCCAATTTGAATTAGAAAATAGAGCGTAAAAACGACTAAAAAGGGTGTTTTATAATTAGGCACTATAACTTCTTTATCATCATATAGAGGCTTTATTTTCAAAAATAGAGTCCTAATGGTTTTAGGTTCAAAAAAGAATAAGGCAAAGGCGATTGACAAATATGGAAAAATACCAACCTGAAAGACGAATGAATTGAACAGATGAAAAAACAGAGAGATGAAAAATGCCCATTTCCGTGTTGGTTTGAACAATAATAAAGGGATGATTAATCCATCGAACAATAAACCACCGTAACTGACGAAATAATGAATCCATTTTTGTTGCAACAAGTCGCCGACTAACCAGTAATCCTTTTTACCTTTTAAAATAACCTCCATCACAGATGCATCTAGCCAATCTGGATACATTTTGGCAATGGAGGCGTAGGTATAGACAATAAACATTTGAAGAACGAAAACCGCACTGCACCACTGTGGCATTGAAATCTTTTGGATATCTGGATTCAATTTTGCATCTACAGAAAGGTATCGGTTGGCCGGTTGGAAAACCATAATGGCGCTCAACAAAATCAATAAATAGTAGTGGTTATTGTAGGATGATTTTTGCATCAAATAAGTTCCTGTCCACAAAAGCGTGAATGCAATCATGCTCATTCGGTATTTATAACCTACCATTATAAGTAATCCGCAAATTCCCATCAGAGCATAGTAGAAATACATTCCATTCCCAGGTAATGGCTGTATCCATTCAAAGCCTATGAATGAAAACGTGAATTTAGGATTTACCAAGTTTCGGGTAATCCATCCCGTAAAAATGGCCCCGACGCTTTCCATAACCAGCAAGAGTCCAAAGATTATTCTGAAAATAATCAATGCACTATTGTCAATTCGCTTGAAAAGAAATTTAACCATGATTGTTCAAGATTTTTTTAGCATTGACTTCATCTTTTTTGAGTTGCTGCTGCAATAGTTCTAATGATTCAAATTTATGTTCATCACGAAGACGTTCCAAAAATTCAATCTTTATTTTTTCGTTGTAAATATCATCATCAAAATCGAAAAAATGAACCTCAATGGTTTTATGTATGCCATCAACTGTTGGGTTGGTGCCGATATTCATCATTCCAAAAACATGTTTATTTTTAATAGTTCCTTTCACAACATACACACCGTTTTTTGGAATCAATTTATAGTCTTCTTTTATATGAACGTTAGCCGTTGGGAAACCAAGTTGCTTGCCAAGTCCTTTCCCTTCTACAACCGTTCCTGTTAAAAAATAGGGATATCCCAAGTAGGCATTAGCGGTTGCAATATCACCGAGCTCGAGTGCGGTCCTGATTTTGGTTGAACT